>JAZABE010000291.1:0-1553 GCA_036137535.1 Planctomycetota bacterium
ATTATTACGAACAAATGTTGCAAAATCCCGATCCAAGTCTTCCACGGAAATCGGTGTTGTAAATTCAAACAACGAGTCCCCGGTCGCCGTAGGACTCAAGCCGATTTTCACCAAGGTCTCATCATCTTGCTTGGGGATCACAAAACTATTCTCGGCGTCTCGGGAAGTAACCGTTGTCAGGTTACTGGCGACCGCGAAAACAGGTCGAATTTCGATGGGGAAATACTCACTTTGACCATCGGCCAACACGATCTTCACTTGGAGGTAATCCTCGGTATCGTGATCAACGGTCGCATTAAAGCTCGCGCCACTCAGTCCAGCAATCCCGGCAAAAAGCGCGATCAAATCGCTATCCGTTGCCGTTCGCTCAATCGGAAAATCAGTTTCAGCCTCATTCCCGGTCAACTTAAGGTTTGCCAGGCTGACTTTGCTTGATTCGCCGTTGTAAGCTATCGAAATTTCATCGTAGCCCAGTGGAATGTGAATTTCCTGTCGGGCAAAGTCCAAAGGGGGTTTTCTCAAAATCCAAGTTTGCCGGGAATCATCCGCTGGTGAATCGAACTCGGCGGTCACACTGGGAGCATTCTCTCCTTGGAAATCAATGACCCAGCCTGGATAATCACTGTCATAGGAAACCGAAATCTCATTTTCATCGATACCGCCCGCAGCGTCCGCAAACTTTTTAGCGGTCAATTCCCCGTCAGCAAGATCGAGTGTACCGGCATCAAGTCTCAAATTATTTCGGAATTGCAAGAACTTGGGCAAACGGAGACGGGTGGAATCCCTGAGATCATCGACGTCAACCTGACCGTAATTCAACTTGTGACCTTCGGTTTCACCAAACGCCGTATGGAAATGAACAAGCGCTGGAATCACCCCACTCGTATAAGTAATGCTCCAGGTCGAATTTGCATAGTCAACATCGATTTCGTTTTTGGGTTTCCCGGTGGCTTCAAAAATCGCCTGTTTAACACTCGCAGTGGAATCCGCTATTGAAGAGTCGTTGGTACTGTCCAGCGTCACTGGCTTGATGACATCTCCATGTTCTGGAAACTGCAACTCGTGATTGGTTGCTCCCGAAATATCCGGGATGGTGCGTATTTGCATATTAAACTCTTTGGCACCGGACCGCGTCGAACCCTGAAGGGTTCCGTGTTGCCAAGACGCAAGCATCATCAACGGTGTAGAGGGTTGATGAGTTTTCCCCTGTATCCTGCACCGGTTGTCATCACCGAGATTGATGTCCGTTATTCTGATCCTCCAGTCAACAGCATTGGGCCCCTGCGATTCGGCGGTGAGTTGAAAACCTGGCAAATTGATTTTGTCAATTTCAGTCTGCAAATCGGCTTGAGTCATGGCCTGGGTCACGGCGATGTTTTCCGTGCCTCCCACCGTGATTGTGCCGCTGGGAAGGTCGGCATGCAGCAGAGAAATGGAAGCCTGAGTCAGTGTTGCCTTCTCATCCCCGTCGTAAATCTTGTTTTCGCCGACTGCCGTGTATACCGGGAAGAAATTATCATCGACGGTCAGCTCTAAGGATTTTGTCAACCGAC
>JAZABE010000292.1:0-1185 GCA_036137535.1 Planctomycetota bacterium
GAATCACTTATTTCAAACGATACCGGATGGAATACGATCTTCACCAAGGTGTTTTCCCACGGCCTGAAATCCCTCTCAACTACACCGGGGTGACTTGGTGCGAAGATCTAGTCGATGAACACGCTGAAACCAAATTCTACAGTTTCCAGTTTGAAATTGACGCCAACGTTTTTCCTTGTCTGGGGAACCGAGATGGTTGCCACCGTTTAATGAGAGAAATTTCGGCTCGCAACAACTTTCTACCCAATGCAACGATCTTGCTCTATTACCGAGAAACCGGTCGCGCTCCGGAACCTTGCGGAACCATCCAGGCCATCCGAGATAATCTAGGTCGTGGCAGCATACAAAATATCGGCGTCACCCCCGAACACCGGGGACACCGCTTAGGCAGCTACCTAGTCTATCGATCACTTCAGGAATTCGCACAACAGGGCATTCGCTTAGCAACCCTTGAAGTCACTGCACAAAACACCCAAGCGCTTCGTCTTTACAAGCGTCTCGGGTTCAAAATCACCCGAACTGTTTTCAAAGCCGCCGAGGTGACTTTTGCTTAATTTCAGCGTGGTGGGGCTTTCAGTCGGAAAAGTAGTTTTTATCCAACGACACCTTGCCTAAAACGGTGGCATTCGTTGACGGAAAATACCCGGTCCGGTACGATTAAGTGACTTAAAACGCAGCCTAATCACTCTAATGCGCGTACTGGATGAACTCAAAACCTTTCCCATCGTTAGTTTCTCTCGTCGTCATCACAGCTCTTGGTTTCATTCCGGGAACCGGGAGTTCAGCACAGTCCCAAGCTAAAAAGAAAATTGTTTGTTCCACGACGCAAATTGCCGATTTTGCAAAAAACATTGTCGGCGACCAATGGCAGGTTCAATCGATTCTCGGCCCTGGGCAAGACCCACACACCCATGAGGTCAACATTGCCAACGTCAAACTCGTTTCTCAGGCAGATCTCTGTTTCCAAAACGGCTGGAATCTCGAAGGGCATCAATGGATGACCAAATTATGTGCAGACTCCGGGAAACCCATTTTCGATTGCGTGAAAGGGGTGACCCCTCGGAAAATAAATGAAGATGGAAAAACGATTAATGATCCCCATGCCTGGTTTTCGGTTAATCACGGCGCCAAACTTTACGTCAAAAACATTTACAAGGCGCTTGCCAAATTTGATCCAACCAATGA
>JAZABE010000293.1:0-1716 GCA_036137535.1 Planctomycetota bacterium
CAATCCCTTTAAATCGCCGGTGAAATATTCGTACCCAACACCGACGGTCAAGACCACCGCAAAAAAAACCCCAAAAGTGTAAAAAACTTTAACTGCATTTTTCGATTTCCCCATCAACTACACCCCAAACACAACAAGGATCTACAGCCCAAACCTAACCCATCCAATATCGGTCGTCAATTTTTACGGCGTGTCCCCTTTGAAAGATTGAAAACCAGGATTCAACCTGGTTTTGCAAACAAAATTTTCCGGTTGGGGCAAAGGTATAATCTTTGCCTGCGAATCTCTCTCGGCGTTCAAAGGGTATAATCTAGGGTATAATCTCAGATTAAATTTGCCGCCATGTGATTTGAGACGGTAAAAACCGGGGTCAGAGAGACCGAGAAAAGCGGAAGGCACGAGATTCGAACTCGCAACCCCGTGAAGGGCAACTGCATTCCAAGCAGCCCGCTAACCATTCGCTTACCTTCCAATGGCCGTAGCCTAGACCCCTATATTCGCATTGTTCGGGGATTACTTCAAGGCTGGTCTGTCAATTCCGCAGCCAAACATTTGATCAGGGAACGCACAGACTCCACAATGCTTTGCTTCATGTTTTTGAAAAGCCGGCGGACTTTCAAAACATCGGGCTGAGATTCGGTTCGTTTTACTCAGAGGATCGATCCTGGGCGATTGCAGCCAGGCCTTTTTTGAATTGAGCTGGCGATGTGTGCAAATCGGGTACGATCGGGGGTTCCAGTTGAATGGTGTTCGGCTCGCGACCTTCATTCAAAAGCCGGTTGAGAAGATTGAATTCGCTATTGAGCAACGCCAGGTTTTGAAATGCTTTCATATGGGGCCCTGTTTGGATCGCAGACGCAAGCATCAGGCTCCGCGCATAGATCGGGTCGTCCAGCAATAATTGACTGCGCACCGTGCCATCTGTCTTGATTTGGTAGTAATCGGGTGAGTAATTAGCGCCGAATTCTTCAAACAGGAACCGGCTAAAGGCCAGTGAAACTAAGTAACGAATCCGGTGAATTCGTTCCAAATCAATGCCGTCGGATTGAAGGCTGGCTAGGGCCGGTTCTGGCTTGCCTGATGTCTCAAAGGCTTCCAAAAATCGAAAAATACAGTCGTCTGTGTGTTGCCGACCTGTGAGCCAACTTTCGTTTTCACCAAAATGGAACACGCAAAATTGCGTAACACTAGCTAGGGCTGGCGCGGGAATGTCGGTTTTCCAATTTCGGTCAATGAACACCGTTTGATGCCCATTGATCTCCACACGACGTTGCCATGCACCCCCTTTTGTCGACAGGACGACTTTTGCCAATTGCAGTGGTTCTGGGGGCGCGAGGTTTTCGATGTGTCGAAACAACTGGATCCCGTTAAGCAGTTTGGGGTCTAAAGAAGCGGTGTAATCACGGATTAACCGAGGGCCAATCGCCCCACCACTATGCGGGATGCCATAAGTTGAATGTCGTGAAAAAAGATTGGCAGATAAAACCGATTGCTGGTTCAACAGCGTTAGGTAGGCACTACCCACGAGTTCTAGCCAATTCTTCGCAGCGTCAGCAATCTGTTCAGCAGGAGTATTTCCGATCCCGATGATGCAAGCGGTTAGGTTTTCTGTGGTGTCACTGCCAAGCTGTGATAGAACATGGCAATGTAAGATTTCACCCGAATTTGGATCTGTCTCGACTTCCGCTCTGATTCGGAACGAGCCGTTGCAAGCAT
>JAZABE010000294.1:0-10488 GCA_036137535.1 Planctomycetota bacterium
TCCGTTCTATCTCGTCCGCCAAAACCACAAGAGTTGAAGGTCCTGAATACCCGATACGACTCAGCCTTGAAGTTTTATTTGGACTCGCCTGAATCGGCGAAGCGTTTCCTGGAGTTTGGGCAGCCGGAAAATGAAGTGACTGGCAACCAGGCATCGGTGGCGGCATTAACGGTGATGGCCAGTTTGGTTTACAACCTGGATGAAGCCATTACTCGAGAATAATGATGAACCCACTTTTTAAACAAATTTGCAAAGCCACGAAGCCCAGTGACTTGGAGCGGATGCCGGTAAATAGCAAAAGTGAATCCGTTAGCACTCAGCTGGCCCGACGGCTTTTCCTCGGGCGGTGTGCGGGCGTTGGGTTGGGTTCGATGGCTTTCCGATGCTTGGAGAATGAGTCGCAGGCCGACCCACGGGTTCGGCAAAAAATCCAGAGTGCGGTCGGCCGGGCCAAAAATATTATATTTTTGACCCAATCAGGGGGGCCTTCCCAGATTGAGCTGTTCGATCACAAACCAAACCTGCACAAATGGGCAGGCAAAGAACTTCCCGCAAGTGCTCGCCGGGGCCAACGACTGACGACTATGACTGCCGGTCAAAAGCAACTGATCATGCCTCCCCGTACCCGTTTCCAACAATACGGGGAAAGTGGTGCTACCCTGGGTGAATGGTTGCCTTACCATGCCCAAGTGGCAGACGAGTTGACCTTTGTAAAGTCCATGGTCACTGACCAGATTAATCATGCGCCGGCGATGACCCGGTTCCTGACGGGGCACCAGATTCCCGGTCGGCCCAGTATCGGGGCTTGGACGAGTTACGGTTTAGGAAGTGAAAACAAGGATTTGCCGGATTTTCTGGTTTTGATTTCAAAGATGAAGCGCCCCAGCGACCAACCTTTGTATGACCATTATTGGGGAAGTGGTTTTTTACCGTCGAGCTACCAAGGCGTCAAATTGCGGAATTCTCGTGAACCGGTGCTTTATTTGAAAGACCCGGTGGGGCTGCCCCGACCGGTTCGTCGCAGCATGCTTGACGGGATTTCAGAACTGAACCAGATGCGATTCGATACCACGGGGGACCCGGAAATTCAGACACGGATTAAGCAGTATGAAATGGCTTGGCGAATGCAAACCAGTATTCCCGAACTCAACGATTTGCGCGATGAAAGTGAATCAACGTTTGAGTTGTATGGTCCGGAATCCAGGCGTCCCGGCAGTTATGCTGCGAACTGTATCTTAGCGCGTCGTCTGGTGGAGCGGGGAGTTCGATTCGTCCAGTTGTTTCATCCCGATTGGGATCATCATAGCCGACTGAGTTCCTGGTGTACGGCCCGTTGTCGAGATACCGACCAGCCCAGCGCCGCTTTGGTAAAAGATTTGAAACAACGGGGGTTGTTGGAAGAGACTCTGGTGATTTGGGGTGGCGAATTTGGGCGAGGTGTTGCTGGCCAGGGAAAATGGGACAGCCCCGAGGGTGGCCGCGACCATCATCCGGGTTGTTATACTATGTGGTTTGCAGGAGGGGGGATGAAAGCCGGAACGACCTATGGTGCGACGGATGAGTTTAGCTACAACGCAGATACAAATCCCGTGCATGTGCGAGATCTGCACGCGACCATTCTTCACCTTCTAGGGATTGACCACCAGCGATTCACGTTTCGTTCGCAAGGTTTGGATTTTCGATTGACCGGTGTCGAAGAGGCTCGCGTGGTACAAGAGATATTGGCTTGATGAACCTCCTGTGGAGATTCCCAGCGGAATTCCCTGCCGGTGTGTTTCGGACCGATTGTCGACTGTCTTAAAATCAAGAAGGGTTGTTAAGTGAACCATAAAACATACGGCTGGTTACTGATGGTTGTCCTTGCGTTCGGGATCGATTTACCTGCCTCTCCTTTGCAGGCGGATAAGCCGATACGCATCTGGCCTGGATTGGCCCCGGGTGAAAACACTGGATTGAAAGGTACCATTCAACCTTATCGAAAAAATGAAAAACCTCCTGTGACTCGGGTTGAAAAGATTACCCTGCCGACGATGACGTATCATCCAGCCAAGCATCCCAATGGTTCCGCGGTGGTGATCTTGCCCGGGGGCGGGTTCAGGAAAGTTGTCCCGGATAAAGAAGGCTCAGAATTTGCAGCGATCCTGAACCAGGCTGGCCTGTCCGTTTTTGTTTTGAGTTATCGCACTCAATCGGCCCAAGATGCCCAGGGTTGGAGAAAACCTTTACAAGACGCTCAACGCGCCATGGCCTACGTCCGTTTTCATAGCCAGCGGTGGGGGGTGGAAAAAAAACGGATTGGTCTTGTTGGCTTTTCGGCCGGTGGCAATGTTGCAGTCCGGTTGCTCTGTGGCCCGGCCGGAAAATCTTATGCGTTACAAGATCCAGTGGATGACATTGGGCATCGCCCGGACTTTGCAATGTTGATTTATCCCTGGAATATCCAGGATGCAAAAAGTGGCAAGCTGGTGGACGGGATGAAGGTCCCTCGTTCGTGTCCTCCAACCTTTATGGTTCACACCCACGACGACCGATCAACATCGTTGGGTTCGGTCGCCTTTTATGTGGGGCTTAAACAAAACCGGATCCCCGCTGCGTTGCACGTTTATGCTAATGGAGGCCATGGTTATGGTACGAGAGCAGTCTCGGGGTCTCAGGTTGGAAACTGGCCTGCGGAAGCCGTTCGCTGGATTGAGACACTGAAATAGTGCCCTGTCTTGCGAATTGATTCGGTCGGTCGCTGATTAACTCGTCTCGGTTGTTTTTCTGTGAACGCAGCGGATTCCTGATCTCGCTCGACCTTGCCCAGCTCTGGGGAATCTTGTCCGTTTCCCCAGTCAGGATTTTAGTTCCGGTTGAAGGCCTGTTCCTGTTGGCTAATGGTTTTCACGATTTCTATTAACTGCTTGTCTTCACCCAGGCCCCAGTCTTTTCCGGCTAAATCAACGTTATAAAGAACCGCTAACCAGACCAATGCGGCCATTTCTAAGGTTTTTGAAGCCGCGTGTCCCATTTTGTCTCGAAAAATGGCGTTCTTTCCCGATCGGGAAATCATCGACTTCAAACCGGACAGCTGCCCTTTTTCAAACTTTCGTTTCAATTCAACAGCAACCCGGCCATAGTTGGCCCAGTAAAACCGGTTGTCAGGATAGAGTTCACGGAGCTTGAGTACCGTCCCTTGGTAGACGACCGCTTGCCCCAATGTGCTGGTTGCCGCGAATGCGGCAAGAGAGCTGCTGGGGCCGTTCAGTCCCCAGGGAAGGCCAATAAAAAACGTGGTTTTTTTGTTTTTCTTAAGGGCATAGTCAATCCATTTTCGGTAATCGTCCAAGGAACTGTTGTTGGGGCTAAAATAAGTCATCCCCAGCAGTTCGACTTTGCCGGTATCGAGGATTTTTAAAATCTCAGATCTCTTGCGTTCATTTTTCCACAAACGGCCGGGTGATCCATTGGCTCCCCCGGCAAACACACTTTGCTGGGTATGGGATTGTATCCCGGCCTGGCTCACTTTTTTGGAAAAGGAGTTTGCTACTGGGATGAAAAAACTGTGGCCGATAAAAAGGCAGCGCTTTCCTTTCGAGATTTTTTGGGGCACCCTGCCCTGCAGAGAGTCGGATTGCTTGGCCTTCGAAGCCGGTGGCTTTTCCAGGACTGATTTTGCCGAATTGGAATCTTGGGCGTGGGTTAGGTTCGGGCATGCAAGGGCGCAAGCAACGACTGAATGCAAAACAAGAACGTTGAAAAAACGGTGGAGTGAACCTTTGTTAGCCAAGCGTCGATAGGTTGATTTCACTGTGATTTTAGATAATAGAGACAGGTTGGAAGAATCGGGATAACTTAACACCGGTCGGTGAGCCTCACCAGAGCCAAGTCGCAATTTCTCCTAGATTATTGGTTGACCAATCCGGGCGCTATTCAGGACGCCGACAGGGTTTTCGTCCTCTTGTTGAGGGGAAGCACGGATTTCCAAGTTGGAATGCGCCCGTCAATTGTTGAGAGGTTGTGTGCTGCGAAGAAAGGCAAATAAGTCCCTGCGTTGTTGAGGCGTATACGACTCGAGCAGCTTGGTGGGCATCAGGGAACGGGTGACGGCTTTTCGGCTTTCAATGGAATCAAGCGGGAAACGGACATCGGTCCCTTCCGGTGTCGTTAAAACGATTTGCTGGTTAGTTTGCTCCTTGATAAACCCGGACAAAATGCGTCCATCCTCTAAAGAAAACATGAAGTTTTCAAAACCTTCCCGGATTTCAGCACTTGGATTCACAATGTGCAGCAGCATTAATTTGACATTGTTTCTTTGATAGGTTGTCAGGTCCGGGCCAATGTCCGCTCCATTTTGGTAGAGACGATGACATTTGGCACAGGTTTTGACAAACAGTTTTTTTCCTTCGTAGGGTGATCCGTTTCCTTGTTGGAGTTGTTTGAAATATTGTTCGATCTTGGTTCTTAACACACTATTGGTAGCACCCTGAATTTCTCCAAAGAGTTTGCGAACTCGTGACGGGATGGTTTCGTCGTCATGGAAAAGCATTCGCCGGGGGGTTGAATCGGAAAGTGTTTGGTGGTCCACCTTTTTTTGTTCAATCGCTTGTAGCAGGGATAACGACCAATTGGGGCGAGCAACTAAAACGGATTGGGCGACCAGTAAAGCATCCCCCGACAGTTCACCGAGTCTTTCGATAATGTTTTGCCCAACTTCGGGCGTGTTGAATTTTTGCAAGGATTGTAAACAGGCGATTTGGAGATTTTGGTCTTGAGTGTTTTTCAATTGCGACAGTAAAGAGGGAAGTGATTCCCGTGCACGAATGTCACCCAGTGCCCGGATTAATTTTTCTTTTTCAATTTTTGAGGTTTGGGGATGGTTCAGCAGTTGGATTGCTTTTTGGATAGATTCCATGTTGTTTTGTCGTACCTGGAGTTCCAGGGAAGCGCCGCCCATTTGGGTGATTCTTTTCAGAAGTTCTTCAGGAAACACGAGATTGGTCAAGTTTTGGGTGGTGTTTTCAAACTCGGCCAGCATTTGTTTCGCCACTGCAGGGTTTTGGAGTTGGGCCTCTTGAAAAAGGCTTGCCAATGCTCGGAAGTCGTTCTGTGTGGCGGGCAAGGTGAATCGCTTGACCAACCGGTTTGCCAGATGATCGCACACGATTCGGTTTTCCCAAAATCCCTCAGTCATTCGGATCATTTCGAGAATTTGCTGCGGATCGGCGCATTTGGATTCGATCGCCCACCAAATCAATAGTGGTTGGTAGGGATCACTGGTGTCCGATTCGTATTGGAGTAATGAACGCACGATTCGAAGGCAGGTTGAACTGGGTAGTCTTTTGGCGGAAGACGCGATTTGAGTCCGGGTTTCCACGTCGGTTTCTTGTTTGATCAGCTGAAAGAAGCGGGCCTGGATCTTGCTTGGCACGGCGTTTTCATCGCAGATTAATCGAAACGCCCATTTGCGAACGTGCGGATTTTCATGGGAAAGAGGATCAATCGCGATCAATTCTTCCAGTCCACCAATTTGGTAAATGGCCCATAGGCATTCCAACGCCAATTGATGGCTGCCTTTTCGGTGCCAAGATTTCAGAAGCGGCAAAATCGATTGGTCTTTGCGATCCCCGAGAAGGCGTAGCGCCGTTTGTCGAAACCATCGGTTGGGGTGCTTGAGATAGTTCGCCAAGTTTGCTGTGGATTCCCTCGAAAGGTTGAAAGGTTTCAAGGGCGGCGTGTTTAGGCCGGTAAGCCGATAAATTCTGCCATCCTTTTTATCCGTTTTGCCGACACTGGCCTCGAGGTGAGAGACGTTATTGTCGTACCAATCGCAAACGTAGACTCCACCATCTGGCCCGAGCTTAATGTCGACTGGAGTAAACCAGGTGTCTTCGGTCTTGACCGGGTACTGGAGATCCTTGGTTTCAAACGTGGAACCTCGGGGTTGGATCTGCGATTCGACGACGCGGCCTTGGAGCGGTTCGATCCCCAATAAGTGACCCCGGTATTGGGTGGGCAGTGCCTCGGCTTCGTAAATGATGAAATTGTGAGTAAAGCGTTGCACATCGGGATGTTTCATATGGGGAAAGAATCCAAAGGCAAAGGGATTTGAGAGTGCCCCGTGTTTAGTGAATCCTTTTCTCAAGTAGCCTCCTTGGGGGTAATGGAATCCGCGGGTATTCCCGCCGTTGTGCCCCGAAAAAATCCTGCCCACGGAATCGATTTCAACCCCGAACGCATTGCCACCGCCTTCCGCAAAGATCTCATAGAGTCTTCGTTCCGGGTGATACCGCCAGATTAATTGTCCCATGGACCGAACAGGTGTTTTGTCGATTCCGGGGCGGACAATGTTTCCGGTGACGGTGCTTCCTTGCGCTGCATAGAGCCAGCCATCGGGTCCCCAACGCAGGCTGTTGGTGCAGGAGTGAGTGTCTTCCAATCCAAATCCTGATAAGTGAACAATGGGATCACCGTCGGGAACGTCGTCGTTGTTTTGATCTGGGTAGAACAGGAGATAAGGTGGGTTGAGTACCCAGACCCCACCTCGGCCGCGGGCGACCGAGGTCACGATGTTCAGGCCGTCCACAAAAATCTTGTGGGAATCGAACCGTCCGTCCCCGTTGGTGTCTTCGTGGATCGAAATCCGGTCAGCGCCCTTGATGTGGTTAGGCGGCGCCAAGGGGGTTTTGTCGTAGACGCTTCGGTAGTATTGGTCCTTGCTGAGCACCTTGAGTCCAGCAGGATCTGGGTATTGGCGATATTCCACCACCCACAGGCGACCTCTTTCATCAAAATTGCAGAAAACCGGTTGGGCGATTTGCGGTTCAGCAAGAACCGAGTCCCACCTTAAGTCCGTCGGAACTTTAAAAAGTTTGGCAGATTGGGCGGGCGTTCTGGGTTGCGAGCTGTCCTGGGCAACGGACCGTTGCTGAATCGATCGGGGAAAAAACAGGGCGGTCCAACACAACGCGAGTGTCAGGGTTTTGGTCAGAGAATTTAGCAATGTTTTAGCCTAGGATGACATTGAGTGGAGTAAACCAAGTATATTGAACATTCCGCAGGAAATAAATCTGACACGTCCACCCCTGAACCCAAATGGTACCGATGCATTTGTTTGTGAAATCTAGAGACTGTTATCGCTTGGGAATGTTCTTGTTGGTTTTCAATGGGTTGACCCATGAATTCTCTGGCAGATTATTGGGTAATGATTTCGGTGTCGAATCGAGCGAATTCCTGTTCACGGCACTGCCCCATGATTCCTGCCATGCGTCCACGATTGTGGAAACGCCCTCCGGCTTGGTGGCTGCTTGGTTTGGAGGGGTTCGTGAGGGACATAAAAGTGTCGGGATTTGGATTGCCCGGCAATCCGGCAAGAATTGGTCTGCCCCACGGGAAGTTGCCAATGGAGTTCAGAAAAATGGAAAACGCTTGCCCTGCTGGAACCCGGTTTTGTTTCAAATGCCGCAAGGTGCGTTGTTTCTTTTTTATAAGGTAGGTCCCAGTCCCAGCCGTTGGTGGGGTATGCTCATCCGCTCCAAGGATGATGGGAAAACATGGTCGACTCCGCAGCGACTAAAAGATGGGTTTCTAGGACCGATAAAAAATAAACCAGTGCTCTTGGCGGATGGACGTTTATTGTGCGGATCCAGTACGGAACACGATGGCTGGAAGGTCCATTTGGAATGGAGTAACCAGCCGGGTGTCGTAGGCAGTTGGGAAAAATCTCATTCGGTCAAGCTTGATTCAGTCCGAGGGGCCATTCAGCCTGCCATTTTGCAGTTGAAAGAGGGGTATCGAATCCTTTGTCGTGATCAGGGACGCAAGGCGATTCTTACTTCTTATTCCAAAGATGGAAAAACGTGGTCTCAATTGCAAGAGACCAATTTGCCCAATCCAAATTCAGGGATTGATGGAGTCACTTGCCAGAACGGTAGGCATGTGGTGGTTTACAATCATACCCGCAATGGCCGAAGTCCGATTAACCTGGCGGTTTCAACTGATGGGATGCAGTGGACGCCGGTTTTAGAATTGGAAAAGGCGACCGGGCAGGAGTTTTCTTATCCAGCGATCATCCAGACCCGGGACGGAAAACTTCATCTCACCTACACGTGGAAACGAACCCATATCAAACATGTGGTTTTGAAGGCAAAGTAACCCTGGGGATTGGGTGGTGAGCGAACGGGCTTCTGAGTCTGCAGTTGAAGCAAGGGCCGGTTGGGTTTTGATTGCCCAGTTGGTTGCGCTGCTGGTCATGATCCTGGTGACGTTTCGACTTTGGTGGCCGCAGGAGCATTTGAGCACTGCTGAGGTTTTTGCCTTTCCGTCGGTTCCCGTTTTTGGATTACTGGAATCCAGCGGATTGGGGGTTCAGCGGATTACGGTTGGATTTTTAATGTTGGCAATCGTCCTAGCCTTGGTTGTTGTGAGTTGCACTCGAGGCAAAAGAGCTCGCGGTGGCCTGATGGCACTGGTAACCGTTCTGCTGTTGGCAGCTGTTCTTTTCAATCAACACCGTTTTTTGCCCTGGGTGTACCAGTCAATGTTGATTTTTGCTGCCGCAGTGCTGTTGTCTCGATTTGAATTCTTCAAATGGTGCCGGTTGATTTTGGTTACGATCTACCTGTTCTCTGCCATCAGTAAATTCGACTACCAGTTCATCACGACAACGGGAAGAACGATGTTTCATACCCTCACTGGGTGGATCGGACTGGAGTCCCCGGCCTGGGATGCTTCTCTATTGAATTTTTGCGTTTTTTGTCTTCCCTGTGCCGAAATGTTGATTGGGTTGGGTCTTTGTTTTTCCGCAACCCGCGCGACGGCTGTTGTTGCTGGCTTTGCCATGCACGTTAGCCTGTTGTTGATTCTGGGCCCGCTTGGCCTGGGCCATGCCGAATCGGTCCTGGTTTGGAATGGTCTGTTGATCTTCCAGCTCGGGTTGCTGTATTGGCCGGTCAAAAGGAATCCGTCAGCTGTTCGGCAAAGTGAAAAACCGGTGAAAGTTTCCGTGACCTACCGTTTGATGGTGATTTTATTGTTGGCAGCGCCGGTTCTGGAGAAGTTGGATCTCGCTGATCATTGGCCGGCTTGGGAACTTTATGCTCCACGCACCAGTCGCTGCCGGATCTGGATTGTGGACTGGAAGATCCCACTATTACCCAGCTCAGTCCAGAAACACGTTCGGGCGAAGCGGGTGAATTCGGACGGGCCGCAGTTACTGCGAGAATTGGATCTCTCCCGTTGGTCGATTGATTCACTGAACGTCCCGGTTTATCCCCAGGATCGATTCCAACTGGGGGTCGCCATTCATATTGTGAAGCGGTTGAATCTAGAGCAAGGGTTTCAAGTGAAACTGCAGTCTGCCGCAAACCGGTGGACTGGTGAAAGAAAAACACTGACTTTGACGAACCTAAAAGCACTTCAGGAAAAAAAAGGGGAGTTTTGGCTGAAGTGAGATGGGTTGGCCGGAGATGGATGCGCCGGGTTGCCTGCCGATGCCAAGTTCTCGCTCGCGTTTAACGCCAGTTCTCATTAGAATTCAAAAACCAATTAAATAATGATTTTCGGAAGGCAACCCTAATGATTAACTTGTTCCGTAGTCTTGGTTTGGGAATCGGGCTCTTGTTTCTTTTGGCTCCAACCGGGGCTCATGGCAATGGTCCGGAGTTGCAAGTTGCCCCGGTCAAAAAACCCATGAACTTTGTTTTTTTCCTGGTGGATGACCTGGGTTGGGCAGACGTCGGTTGTTTTGGGAGTCAGTTTCACGAAACCCCGAACATCGATGCCTTGGCGAACACAGGGATGCGTTTTACGCAAGGTTACGCCGCCTGTCCTGTTTGCAGTCCGACCCGGGCGAGTATCTTGACCGGACGCCACCCGGTCCGCGTGGACATCACGGACTGGATTCCGGGCATGAATGTTTCGCAAGCAAAAGATGCGAAGTTTCTGCAGGTTCAGGATCGTGACAATCTTGCACTATCTGAAGTGACAATCGCTGAAGTTTTGAAGCAACGCGCAGGGTACACGAATTTTTTTGCCGGCAAGTGGCATTTGGGGAAGAAAGGTCATTGGCCCAAGGATCAAGGGTTTGATTTTAATATAGGTGGCAATGCAAAAGGATCGCCACCGGGTGGTTATTACAGCCCTTGGACAAACCCGACGCTCCAGTCAACTCGTCAGGGTGAATACGTAACGCAACGGCTGACTGAAGAGTCGATTCAATTTCTTGCAAACCATAATGCGAAAACCCAGGGAGAGTCTCCTTTTTTGCTTTACCTGTCCTATTACAATGTGCACACGCCGATAACACCTTATCGAAAGCGTGCTGAGCATTATCGGGCTAAGGCTGACAAAAGGTTTCAGGGGAAAACCCCGGTGCACCGCGAAAAGGATGGCTATTCGCGAATGCGTCAGGACAATGCCGCTTACGCTTCGATGGTCGCAGCGGTCGATGATAGTGTGGGAGCCGTTTTGAACCAACTGGTCGAATTGGGGCTCGCTAACAATACAGCG
>JAZABE010000295.1:0-2898 GCA_036137535.1 Planctomycetota bacterium
CTGGATCACAACACTTCCCCCGTTGCCACCATCGCCACCGTCTGGACCGCCTTTAGGAACATATCGCTCCCGGCGAAAGCTCATGCACCCATCGCCACCCTTGCCGGCAACAACTTCTATTTCTACCCGATCAACAAACATGGTTATGATATTGTGAAACGATATGCAAATCAGTAATGCTGTCTAACTCAACCTGTGCTGGGATTGAACAACACAAAAGACATGAACGAAGCCATTCTACTCAATAGAATTCCAGATTTGAAAAAGGTTCACCTTTTCGAGGAACTCGAATCAACCAACGATTTGGGCAAAACATTGCTGGCTGACAGTTCAATAGAATTGCCCGCGTTAATCTATACGTCAAAACAAACCAGAGGAAGAGGCAGAAATGGAAAATCATGGATTTCCAGCCCAGGATCTCTAACATTTTCTTTCCTGGTCGATTCCCGTTCAACGCAGTCTCTGCCTCATGAGTCGCTGATTTGGGGGCTGGCAGTTGCCAACGCATTAAACTCGCTCACCCCTGAAACCTGTCCGTTGTTGTCGGTGAAATGGCCCAATGACGTCATGGCCGATGAAAAAAAAATAGCTGGGATCCTGATCGAATCCACTGCCCGATCAACGCAGGGCAGGGTGGTTGGTATTGGAATCAACCTTTCCAACTCTCCAAGTCGTGTTCCAGACTCCACTGGCCGACTCAACGCTATCTCCGTTGAAGAACTCACCGGAAAACAACTGGACGTCGTGGACGTGTTGACTGCTGTCTGGAACCTCTGGAACCAATTTCGAAAAATGCAAAATGAATTGATTATTGATTCCTTTGCTCAATGTGACTTTTTGAAGACCCGGCAAATTCAATTTGAGTGCGGGGATCTTTGCATTTCCGGAAACTACCAAGGCATCGATTCCAGAGGCGCCATCCAGATTCACACCGGCTCTCAATTAAAAACCTTTGCTTCCGGTTCGATTACAGGATTTGGACCCCCACAAAAACAAAGATCGTCGTGAGGCCGTGTTGAGCACACCCTACTGCTCCTTCCTGGCCGATGGCTGCCTGCGGGCCTCATCGCACGTTCTCACGATCACACTTGATGTCAATTTTGATATTTCCAGAATCCGTTTCCTTTTCCGGTGCAATAAACACAACGCATTTTCGCTTCTTTTTTGAAAATTCCAGCTCTCCTCCTCGGTCCGTGGTGCTGTCCAATTTCAACGACCATTCGTTTTTATCCATGGTCTCTTTAAAAATCGTCACGGCTTGGGGGATTCGATGTTGGCTCGTCTTTAATCTCAAGACAAAAAGACTTTGGTCGTGTTTGGAGCCCAGCACGACCATCGCTTCAGGGATTTCAAGATCCGCCGGACACCCTGTGGGTGTTGTGCTTTTTCCACAGCCGACACAAGCAATGCCAAGCAGAATCAGAGCACTAAACAGAAAACGGATTGGGCAAAGCATTAAACTTCCAACTCATTCAATGAAGGGACGTTTCTTCCAGTTTAGGTGAAGGAAGAGGTCATTGTAATCAAGAATGAGCCGCGTTGATCGCAAAAACAGGTTCCCAACAAACGGAATCTCGATCCGACTTTTCACAATGAAGTCAGTTGTTACAATCTGACATTACACTACAGGGAACATGCATCATTTTTTCGGGAGTCATTTCATGGGTAATTTAATCGAATTTACAGACGACAATTTTGAAGCTGAAGTGCTGCAGTCGGACAAACCAGTTCTCGTCGACTTTTGGGCAGTCTGGTGCGGGCCTTGCCGCGCAGTGGCACCGGTCATCGAAGAACTCTCAGGAGAATTGGAAACCGTTAAATTCGGAAAACTGGACATTGACGGCAGTCGTGAAACCGCGATGAAATACGGTGTCGAATCCATCCCCACCATGATCATTTACAAAAACGGGGAAGCCGTAGGCCGGACCATGGGAGCACAATCCAAGAGCCAGTTAACGAGCTTTATCGAAACCACGCTTTCCGGCGATCAAGCTTAGCCGGGCCCGGGATTCCCTCGGTCAAACAAAGCATTTGGGGCAACCCATCGGCGCCAGGATTGGTTTCAATGAAGCCAAAGGTTCAACCCGTGTTTTGGTCAAACGGCATTGGTTCGGTCAAAAACCGAAAACAACCTGATTATTTATGATTCACTCCGCTGGCACCCGCTTTAAGTTAAAATGAACCATTGGGTCAGTCCCAGCGATTCAAATTAAAGACTCCCGGAACGTCAGCAAACGACCAACTTTCCACCTCACACCTCCCTTGCCTGCGGGTGCATTAGATGAAACAAAACTTTACCACTTTTTTGACGCTGGTTTTTTTTCTTGTTTTCGTGATCGGGCTACCGTCTTTGACCAAAGGACAGGAACAAGCCCGCGAACCGAAAATCGATTACTTGAAAACCATTAAACCGATTCTCGACCATCGATGCTCTACTTGCCACGATTCAGAGAGCAGTGCAGCCGGACTTGACCTGGAGGACCTGGATTTATTGCAAGATTACCTGACACCTGGAAAGCCGCTGGAAAGCAGCCTCTTTCAATCACTGACCGGCTCCAACGATTTGCCGCAAATGCCCCCCGAGGAGGATGATGAAGGCGACCCGCTCGAACCCTGTCTCCAGTCGGAAATCGCTTTAATCTATTTGTGGATTCAACAGGGCGCTTCGTTTGAAGGTGTCAACACAAATGTTGCCAAACCCAAGGAACAGTCTCTCTCTCCCGCTTACCGCATCTTTCTCTTTTCAGGTTACTTTCACCCTGCCGTAGTTCATTTTCCGATCGCACTTATCACCCTCAGCGCGTTTTTTATTATTTTCTTTTTTCGCAACGAGTCCATTTCCGACGACGCCGCGTTTTACTTGCTCCTTTTTGGCACCCTTTCCTCTGTCGTGGCCTG
>JAZABE010000296.1:0-5309 GCA_036137535.1 Planctomycetota bacterium
CAATGCCCAATTTGCTTTTGACCGACTTTTTCGAGGGCTAGGGGACCAGCGGGTGCGTTCAGAACTCGACAGTGTACTGGATGCCGTCCGAGAACCCACCGCGAGGTTAATGAAAAAGGCGAGTCAAACGGACAAGGTTGTCATAGACAGTTATTTGGAGTCCATTCGCGAGGTTGAAAAAGAAATTGCTCAACAGGCCAAAACAGATCGGACGAGACCGCACTTGGATCAGGTGTCCGAGAAAGTCGTTCAACTGGGTGATTTCCCATCAAGAATGAAAACCATGGTCGATTTGGTCGCATTGGCATTCTGGACCGATGCGACACGGGTCGCTTCCTGCATTATGGCGTTAGAGAGTAGTCGACGAATCCATGATTTTCTAGGACTCAAGGCTGACTTTCACTGGTCCAGTCACTTTGAGAAAAACAAACAACTGGCCGAAGCATTCAACTCTGCCAACACCTGGTACGTTGAACAGTTTGCTCAGGCGATCCGGAAGATGAAATCGCTGAAGGAGTTTGATGGAACCAGTGTCTTTGACCATTCGGTACTGATGTTCGGATCCGGCATGAGCCATGGGAATAAGCATACCGGGACCAACCTTCCCCTGGTGTTGGCTGGGGGCCGACACAGTGGCTTGAATACCGGTCACCTGGTGAATTTTCAAAAACAGCCGCCTCATGCTAACTGTTTGCTGACGTTGATTCGTCATTTCGGTGTGGAGATCGACCAGTACTCGAACTCAACCGGAACCTTGGAAAACGTAACTCGGAGTTGAATTCCCTATCCAAGTGTTTTGCCAGGGAGCTCTACTGGACACCCATTTCCTTGAGGAGGTGAGTGGCTCCGAAGACTTTTCCGGTAATCCAAAGCGCGTAACGTATGTCGACACCAATGGAACGGCTGTAGCTTTGGTTCCAGGCAAAGTCATTGATCGTGGCTTCGAATGCCCGGTCAAAATTAACACCGACGAGTTGCCCATTCCCATTCAAAATGGGACTTCCCGAATTGCCACCGGTGGTATCGGTGTCATAGAGAAGTCCAACAGGGATGTCGTTGAGTTTTGGGTGTTTAAAGGGCCCAAAGTCTCTTGCTTTGTGTAGGTCCATGATTTTTTTCGGGGTAATGAACGGGTCTTTTCCGGTGGTTTTGTCGATGACCCCCTTGAGTGTCGTGATCGGATATTTGTAGACAGCATCTTCTGGCGAATAGCCACGAATCCTGCCGTAGGTCATTCGCAAAGTCGAGTTGGCATCCGGTACAAAACTCGTTTTTAAGAACTCCTGTTTGATTTCAATAAGATTCCCATAGAGTTCACCCAGTCGTCCTTGCCTGGCTTTTCGGGTCTCCCGGATTTTCAGATAAGCAGGGTACAGTTGAATGATCAAACCCAAAAAAGGATCTTTGAGTTGTTTGAGTTCCCCCGGAGTTTTTCGGAAACCTTCTTGGACAAATTTTGGGTCAGCAATCCTGGAATTCGCATAGAAGGATTTAATGGAGTTGGCGGGGCTCGCCATCAGCGGCAGGAGTACCGTCAGGTTTTTTGCTTGGTCGATTTGTGCAAGCCGCTGAACCATCCCGACAAACATTTTCTGGTCAGTCGCTGGATGAAAGTCGCGGTGATCGAGCATCAATCTACGGATGGTCAGTTCAAAATTCCGGTCCATGTACTTGGATTCGCGTTCCAGGTCCCCCTTCTGCCTTTCCACTGCCGCATCATAGAGGGTGAATGCAAAGTAAAGGGCTCGGCAGGCTTGGCTCAGGTTGTCCAGGGTGAGTTCATACGGAGCCTGTTGGGTCATCTCGGCGTAGACCTTGGTGATTTCAGCATTGAGGGTTCCGTACTTGGATTTTCGTTTCGGTGTGGCATTGATAAACGCCTGCAGCAATGCTTCTTTGCGGGCACGGTTTGCCCTGATGTTGGCTCGGCTGAGACCCTTGAGTTGACCGCGGCTTCTCTTTTCAACATTGGCCAGTCGCTTGATTCGTGAGGTATGTTTGAGCGCAACTCCCCGATCGTTTTTGCCATCTTCCAGCATGGTGTTGATCTGCCAGTTGTACAAATCAACCACGTAAGGCAAGCGAACCTGTTCCTCATATTTCAAAAAGGCAGCGGTTTTGTGGCGGGCGGTGCGTCCCGGGTAGCCCAGCAGGAAGACAAATTCATTTTCATTGACCCCTTGGGGGGCAACGGGAATGTATTTTTTCGGTTGGTAGGGTACGTTTTCCTTAGCAAAATCGGCAGAAGAGCCGTCCGGGGCCACGTAAGCTCTCATGTAGGAAAAGTCGCCAGTGTGCCGCGGCCATTCCCAGTTGTCCTGATCCCCGCCAAACACACCGACCGACGCGGGAGGTGCAAACACTAACCGAACATCCCGGATGTAGGTATACAAGAACAGCACATATTGTTTTCCGGTAAACATTTCGGCAACCTCGGCTCGGAGTTCCGGGTTCAGTTGTTCAGCCGCTTTTTCAATGGATTTGCGTTTCCTGTCGATTGCTTTGGTTCGTTCCACATAAGACATGTTGGGTTTGACAACTGAAAGAACTTTGGAAGAAACGTCTTGGAGAGATTCGGTGACCCGGACGGTGTAGCCGGGTGCCGGGATCTCGTCGGTCAATGTCTTTGCCGAAAAACCGTTTTTCAGGATGTCGTTTTCAGGCGTGCTCCCGCCCTGGATTGCACGGTAAGCGCAATGGTGATTGGTGAAAATGAGTCCTTGGGGTGAAATGAATGAACCCGTGCAACCGTTGACGCGGCACACGCCGTCGACCAGGCAGGTTTTGTCAACGCTGAAAATTTCATCTGGGTGGATTTTCAGTCCTTTTGTCTTTAGGTTCAGCTTCTTGATCCCGCTGATTGGATGCATTCCTTCATCAGCGTGATTGTTGGCATTCACTTGCAAAATCAAAATTGTGGCGACCAGTATTCTTGAGAGCGTTCTGGAGTTGAGCATCGGTACCTGCCTTTTAAGTCATTGAGATGCGTTGCATTATCTACCAGGTCGCAGGCAAAGCAAAGATGGCAATTGCGGAGTCCGGGGATTCTGAACCCGATAATTCCGCTCTTTCGAAGATGCAGGGGGCGCATCCCTCGTTTTCGTGGGGGAAGCTGTTTGAATTGGTAGGTTATTGCCGGTGATTGATCCATTCAAATCGTGATCACCTTCAACTCAGGTACAACCTCATTCCCGGGGATCAGCGGATGGCCGGTTCGCATTCGAGCTCAAGAAAAACTGCAGAATTCTTGTTCTGTTTCTGTTAAGTTCTAGTGAATTGGGATTAACAAACGGACAGTAATAAGAAAGGACAATGCCAATGGTCTTCAGGATTAACCCTCAGAAAACCCTGGCCACAAACGGGGTGTTGTTCATCTTGCTAATCGTGATTTCATCGGTTGGTTTCGCCCAGGAGAAATCGTTGAATGAACGGCTTTCTGAGCTGGAGGATCGGGTTCAAAAACTCGAATCGGAGAATCAGAAATTGCGTGGCGTTTTTTCAGTGCTCAAGTACGTAAATACGGCAAGGCAAGGTCAGCCGGTAGAGATCAAAAACGACCAACAGGTTCTAGCAAGGTTATGGGTTGCCAAGGAGGGATGGGGTGAAAGTCAGCTGGCTGATGTTGCCGCGGTCAGCAAATCAGTTGCACAGACCCTTTTTTCTGAAATTCGGCCGCAGGATTGCCCTGCGATCATGGTCGTTCGATCAGACCAAGGGCCGCGGACCTTGTTTAATCGGGGCCCCAATGGTGAGTACGTTGTTTTTTTGAATACCGGGAATCGATTGTGGGCCCAACTGGCTTATCAGCTTTCCCATGAGTTAGGGCATGTGCTTTGTCGAGAAATCAACGATCAAGCGCCTCAGCATTGGTTAGAAGAATCTTACTGCGAGGCGCTTTCGATCTGGACTCTCGAGAGAATGGCTGTTTCTTGGCAAACTGCCCCTCCCTACGGAAACTGGACACCTTATGCCAAAAACCTGGCAAGCTATGTCAAGTCCATCCGCGATCGTGTGGACCGACCGACTAACCTGGGAGAGTGGTACGCGACCCATCGGGCGTTGCTTGACGACGAGGGTTATGACCGGCCGAAGAACCGGATTATTGCAGATCACCTGGCTAACCGGGGCAAGGCCCGTCCCGATTACCTGCGAGCCTTCCTTTACCTACACAGCGGGAAGCCGACGGCGAACCGCATTGAATCGGTGTTGAGCAGCTGGAGATCCAGTTGCCCTGCGAAGCTTCGATTTGTGCCGGAGGATCTTGCCAGGCTCCTGAATGTGGTCATCGATTCGGCAGATAGAAATCGGTAGCAAACCCCGTTGAATTTCCGGAATTGATTGAAAGGTTTTAGTGACGTGAAACCGGTTTGCTCTTTAGTTACCTAGAATCTTTGCTCTTTAGTTACCTAGAATCTTTGCGACGATTGTCGCCAAGGTTGCCAGGCTACCGACGGTTAAGCCCAACTTGGATAGGTAACGACACCAGTCCTTGGATTTTCGGTTGACCATGAAACCAACCAGGTTCAGGATCAGGCCTAAGAAAGGGGCCCAGCAAAAAAACAACCCAACGATGGCCAGAAACCGACCGATCACGCCACTGAGTTTCTCCTGGCAGACCGGGGAACGGTAGGCATTGGATCCTGAAAATTGAACGTCAATTGGCTTGGGATCGAGAAGACTCACGATGAAACCGGCAAGTCCTCCGATCAGGATACCGCCAATTCCAAACAGCAGCACCGGGACTTTTGGATTGGCCCAGGCCCCGTTAAGACCACAGGCTCCTCCAACGATCAGCCCCAGTACTGGAGCGTTCCAACGGGGGAGTTGTGATTTTTCCATGGAGTTGTTACTGAAATCAATGAGTTTCGAGAGTTTGGTGCCGGCTGGTCGACCGCTTGGAGGTGAGTTGGGCAAGACAGGATCCACGAATTTTATCAGAATCGATTCTGACTGTAAAAATCAGTTCGGTTGTCTCGGTAGGTTCGTTGCTTTGGTAAGGACTCAAAACAGTCTGTGGTATCGCAGCAAGAGGAGTTTCGGAGACTTGGAGTCGATCGAGTGTTTCGATTTCCGCTGAGGCTGTTATCATGCAGCCTCCTTACCCGAATTAATTCAATGCGAAGGAACGAAATTCCATGGTTTTGACTCACCGAGTATTCACGTTATTGCTTATCCTGATTTTTGGCTTGCTGGTAGCCCGGGGTGCTGCCCAGAAACCGAGTGCTGCCCAAGAAAAAGAACGGCCTAATCCGGCGGTCACCCCACAGCCTCGAATCGACGAATGGTGGTTCGAGCGACATGCCAAAAAA
>JAZABE010000297.1:0-1946 GCA_036137535.1 Planctomycetota bacterium
GGGTTGGAAAACCGAAAACTGGAGAATCGTTTGTGACTTGTATTCCGCCCCTGGCTTCAACCCCGTTGAAGGAAATTTGGGCTGGTTAATGGAATCCGGGTAGTGCTGGGTCTCCAAGCAAATGGCACTACGATGGGCATACGTTTTTCCGCCTTTACCTTCCTGTCCTTTCAAAAAGTTGCCCGAGTAAAACTGGATACCGGGTTCAGTGGTTTTAATTCGCAGCATTCGTCCCGATTTTGGATCTCTGAGAGCTGCGGCAAACACCATTTTTTGGTCTTGGCCTTTTGCGTTCAAAACAAAATTGTGGTCGTAGCCAATTTCCGGCTTGTCGTCAAAATTCTTGACCCGTTTTCCAATTCGCACCATTTTCCGAAAGTCAACATCTGTCCCTTCAACTTTTGCAATTTTACCCGTGGGAATAAGAGTCTTATCGGTCGGCGTGTAATGGTCCGCATTGATTCTCAACAGGTGGTTGAGAACTGTTTTTTGACCAGCACCGGCCAAGTTAAAATACGCGTGGTTTGTTAGGTTGACAGGAGTCGCTTGATCCGTCGTAGCCGTGTAGGCGATCGAGAGATTGTTCGCGTCTTTGGGAACACTGTAAACGACTTTCACCGAAAGATTCCCTGGGTAACCTTCTTCTCCGTCTGGACTGGTGTAGGTCAACGTCACCCCTGACATTTTTTCGCCGGACCAGGAACGGGCCTTCCAAACTACTTTATCCAAGCTTTTTTCTTTTCCACCATGCAAATGGTTGGGATCATCATTCGTCGCGAGTGTGTATTCTTTACCCTCCAGTGTAAATTTACCGTTGGCAATCCGGTTACAGACTCGACCCGTGGTACAACCAAAATACTGGTTCCCTTCGGATTCGTAACCCGAGACATCATCAAATCCCAAGACACAATCCTCGACATTGCCCTTTTGGTCGGGAAGATGCAATTCTGTGAGCGTGGCGCCTCGCGTCATGATCTTGGCAACCAGCCCCTTGCTGCTCTTCAGGGTATAAACTTCGACAGGCGTGCCGTCCTTTGTCTTACCAAACGGTTCGGCTTTCGGTTTTTGGGCGGTAGCCTGCGATGAAAGCACGGCAAGGACTGCTGCGATTGCTGCAAATCTCATAAGTTCAAATCTCATATAGGTTAAGTTAGGGTAATACATTTTTACGAATCCTAATTATTTCTAGAACCGGCAGCCTTTATCAAGTTTTTTCTTGAGACCGCCGATTAGACGGCAATTTATGGAATCTGGGTCAATTAAATCGCTGCCAGGGCTGGCAAACCGTAGCAATTGCGGGATTTTTGAATCTAAGGCAAACCAGTCTTATCTTTCGGTCTGCGAAAAGGATGTGCATTGCGCTTTGATGAAACACAAAAATTCCTAACTTGTTGATTTTCCAGCAGATTGAGCTTGGGCAACCCTCATCGAGCAGTCCGATAAAAAAAAGATCACCACTGGCCTAAGACAACTAACGGCTCAGCGTTTCCATGCACCTGCGTGCCACGATTGCAGCACTCAAAAATTCTCGTGAGTTCCGGACCAATGGCCTAAAAATCATTGCCTGCAATCCTAGGGGACCTAGCAACAGCCGTTGTTTTCGAAAAAACTGAAACGGAGAATTTATGAGTGCTGATCTCAGACTAAGCGATTTAATGAACCCTCAATTTCAAGAACCCATCGAAGCGGCTCCGGATTCAACTACCAGTGGTCTTTCACGTCGACTGAAAATGATCTTGATCGCTATCATCGCAGCGGGCGCTATCGGAGGCTCAATCATCGCATATTTGATCGTCACCGCAACCGGTCGACCAGATGTGGATACTAGCGGAACCACCATGACCGTCCTGGTAAACGAAGCCAATAATACCAACGGAGAAGATCTGGCATTGTTGGAAACCAAATTACAGAACCCAAATATCATCACCAATTATTTTCACGAACAC
>JAZABE010000298.1:0-3579 GCA_036137535.1 Planctomycetota bacterium
ACTCAAAGATTTTGAGCTAGGCTGGACGCAAACTATTGTCCCGGAATTTGGCATTGCCAAAATCAAATTTCCCTACACCCGCGCCGACCTAAACGAGGTCGAAAATACCATGCGGCGATGCGACAGCAATCGCGACGGGTTTATCGATCGGGGGGAAGCGTGGCGTAACCGGTGGACGCATCGCAATCCCTTCGATGACGACGCGAACAAGGACGGCAAACTCTCGCGTCTTGAATTAGCGCAGCGTTACGCTCGACGAAGACTCCTTTCCACGGACGCCTACCAGATCTACAAAAAACAACTGCGCAATGGCAGCGGAGTCAAACAATCCGTTTTTGATCCTAGGGAACTGGCCCGGCAAGATTATTTTAAAAACAGGGGAGTTGCCAAGCGGTTATCCATGGATCTTTTCGCCCGCTTTGACAACAACCGAGATCGCTCCCTCAACGAGAAGGAAGCTGAACCCATCGGGATTCCTTTTGTCAAACTCGACCTCGACAATGACGGCCTAGCCTCGCGCAGCGAAGTCGAAGAGGTCATGGCCCTTTTCCAAGCCGATGCCAGCGGCGGACAGGAAGGGGTGCCAGGCTGGTTTTTCGAACTCGACGTCAATCGGGATAACCAGTTGGAAATGTCCGAATTCGCCCAAGAATGGTCAGATGCGAAAGTGAAAGAGTTTCAAGAGTATGACCTTAACTCGGACGGACTGGTCACTGCCAAGGAACTAGTCGACGCTTCGCAGAAAGGTGGACAATACGTATCAACTGATGCACAAATTTTTGCACCCAACAAAACTCTTATTTCCGAAATTGAAATTCCGGACAACGCCAAAATCGCCAATCTCAAACTGTACCTTTCCGTAACTCACACCTACCTTTCTCAAATTGACGGCTTCTTAATAGGTCCCGACGGACAGAAGATCGCGCTTTTTAACGGGGTCGGGGGAACCGATGACAATTTCCAGAACACGGTTTTTGATGACAATGCGCCGACTCCGATTACCAAAGCTCGGGCGCCTTACCGGGGGGCCTTTCGGCCCCAGGCCCTCGACCGCAAACAACCAGGCCTGGCGGCCTTTCGGGGAAAAAATTCAAAAGGAACTTGGCAGCTAGTCATTGGCGGACCTCGCAACAGTCGTTTTGGGATGCTCCACCAATGGGGCTTAACGGTCGAAACCCAATAACCATTGGCCAAATCCACAGGCCATTCGTTCTCGACAATTCTGCCCCGGATCAGGCTCTTCAAGTGCAGGCGATTCAACTCCCGAGCGTGTCTACGCCGACGACGTTGATGCTGGTCCCCAAGATTAGAATTTCGGTTGACCGAATGGATTCAATCTCAGGCAGCAACGGGTTACAATGAGTCACCAATCACCTACTGCACCATCTAGTCTAAGGAATCTTGGCCCATGAGCTATTACTGCTTTTGCTTGACTTTTCTGACCCTGCCAATATTTTGCCAAGCCACCTTTTCCCTAGAGCAACCCTACCAAGATAAAGAGCTCGCGAGCTGGCGAATCGAAGGGAAACAAAGTCAGGGACACTGGAAAGTCGTTGACGGCGTGATCATCGGCGAAAACCGGAATCAGCAGGGATCCAATCTTTGGACCAAAAAGAATTACCAAGATTTTGAATTTTCAATGGAATACAAAACGACATCTCAAGATTATGACACGGGCGTTTTTGCCAGAGCTTCTTCTCACCAAATCCAAATTGGAATCTCGCGATCACTTAAGCGAGACATGACCGGTTGCATCTATGCCCCCAAGGATAAACAGGGAAGCTACCCAGGCAAAACAGACAAAGTCGACAAATTCCATAAGATTGGGCAATGGAATCATTTGAAAATCATCGTCAAGGGAAAAAGAATTCAAACGTTTCTCAACGGCGAACCCTTTGTGGACTACCAAGCCAAAACCATACCCGCAAAAGGGCCGGTTGGCTTACAGCTTCATGGTGGGGTACACATGAAGGTCGAATTTAAAAACATCAAACTGAAACCACTCCAGTGAACCCAACACTAACCTCTTAACTGGCTCCCTGATCATGGTCACTCGCAATCTGGTTTTCACGGCAACTCTTTTAATGACGGCTTGTCTGGATTCGACGCGTTCCGGCTGCGCGGAAGACGTTCTCGAACGTTTTGAAAAAAGCAAATTTCAAGATTCCAAAAAAACATTGCTCTACCGGATATTGAAACCAAGACAAGCCGAAGCCACGAAACGCTACCCGCTCGTAATTTTTTTCCATGGTGCGGGAGAACGCGGTCAAGACAACACGGCGCAACTGGTCCATGGCATGAAAGATTTTGCCAGCGATGCCAACAGGAAGAACTACCCAGCTTTCGTTGTAGCGCCCCAATGTCCCCGGGGACAGCAATGGGTTGATGTGCCTTGGGGCGCAAAAAGTCACCGCATGCCCGAAACTCCCAGCGAATCAATGAGACTGGCGATAGCTTTGGTGGATTCCTTGGTCCAATCCCACCCCATCGACCCGAGGAAAATTTATGTCACGGGCCTTTCCATGGGCGGCTACGGAACATTCGATGCGATTTGCCGACGGCCCGATCTTTTTGCAGCCGCTCTTCCGATTTGTGGTGGTGGCGATGAAGCGTTGGCCTCGCGGATTCAAACAATCCCCTTGTGGGCAGTGCATGGTGATGCCGATCAAGTCGTGCTACCTAGCCGCTCAACCAATATGGTAGCCGCCCTTCAAAAAGCTGGGGGCAAACCCAAACTAACGCTCTTAAAAGGTGTCGGGCACAATAGTTGGACGTCTACTTATTCCGATCCGGCGACTTTTCGTTGGCTGTTCCAACAATCCAAGACCCAATAAACCTTTCCAAGCACTGGTATCGAAACGGCATTTTTGCCCGTTTTTATGCTAATCGTAAAACGCTGGTCGCAACTTTAATTCCAGGGGCTTCCCGGTCGGTTTCAACCATTCACCCGGACTCCGGGAGCCGTTTATTCTATTGACGGCCGCCCCAGTTTATTTCACGGAACCAGAAAACATCAAACTTTAAAAGGTTTTATTTGGATACTTTCCCGAGTGATTGCGTTTAACTGATAGCGGAGACTGGTTCGGGAAAACCACTTTTTGTGCATCAAAACCTCTTCACTTGGCAAAGCCAACGCAAAAAAACCCAAGCCAACCGCAACAAAACCCGCGATGGATCGTACCTAAGGTAACAGAAATTGAACGTTCCACCGGTTCAGCCTTCTCGAACCCCGCGACGGATTGTGCGCTTCAACACGGAATCGAAATTATGCAAACCCCAAACCTCAATGACACGGCTCAATGGGATCCTCGAAACAGTGATTCCCAAACCCGTTCCACCGAACATGACTTGACACTGGAATTGAATTCTAAGCAACAAGGTTTCTCCACCCGCTATGCTGACCAACCGGCGACCCTGTCCGCTGAAGCCCGCCACGCCAAAACCCAACACCAAATCACGAGAACAGACAACCCGCATATTTACAAACGATTAGCCTTTCAAAATCGACCGTCAAACGTGGATTGCATTGGCCGGAAAATCAGCTTTAATTGGCGAGGCATTCCGAGGCGATTCACTTTA
>JAZABE010000299.1:0-3063 GCA_036137535.1 Planctomycetota bacterium
TTGGTCAAAATTGAAAAAAAGGTCGCTCGCCAGGCAAAAAAACTGGCAGACTTTTATTGTACGATTGCGTTTGCCAAGCAACGGGTAGACGTAAAAATCGTCAATCACGAATTGGCCGAATTGTGGAAACTTCTGGAGCAAACTCAAACCACCACCCTGTCAACGTTGCAAACTGCCTAGGCACCAACCCTTTTTTATTCCCAAGAACCGGGAGCTCCCGGCAGCTTCAAAAAACACCTTAATCCAAACCCGACTGGATACCGAAATGCGAACTCATAGAATAGCACGGCTTCTTTTGTTGATCCCGCTGGCAACTTTACCCAACCTGCTTACCGGGTGTTCCAAAGACAAAGTCCCCAACGCGACGGCCGAGGAGATTGAATCAGCCAAGTACGATCCCGTCAAGGTAAAAGAACAGAAAAGTGCAGGCTCCGCCGTACCGCCCGCCTAAAGACATGATGGCCGATTCCCCCTTGAAACGGCTCAACAAGAGTTCGGCTAATCATGCCGATTTCAACTATTATCCGGTTTTGTCAATGACTGGGTTAAGCAATTTCGAGGTCAGCCTCAATCCCAATGCGATTTACCTTCACTCCATGACGATAGTCAAACCAACCCTTTTGCCAGGTCTAAACGTATAAACTACCATTCTCGTTTTTTTACTGAAAACTCATTGCAAAAAAATGTCGGAAACCCAAACAGAAAACCCAGAATTACGTAGGGAACCAACAGACCCCCTGGGCTACCTGATCATCCCTGTATTTATATTGATTCTGGTCGGTGTCATTTCTCTGTGGCTAAACCAAAAAAATGACATCGACAAAGAGGAGTATTTTCCGGTTACCGGTAAAGTGACCGTGAACAAGAAGCCACTCGAAGGCACTTTTCAAATTAATTTTCACCCGATCGATGACGCCAACCCAGTCGCCAGCGGAATCTTGGAACCCGATGGCACCTACGAACTGACCAGTGGCTCACTGGGAATCCTGGGCGCCAAACCTGGCGAGTACAAGGTCTGTGTGCTTATGTTGGAAGGCTCAGAGGAATCATGGCGTATCCAGGATCCAGATCCTGAAACCATCAAAATCAATCCCAAGGATGGTGGCACCATTGTTCCCCCGGACCCAGATCCACCTTTCGACAAAACTTGCAGTAGTGTGAAAAACACTCAACTCCTTGCGGTCGTGGGTGAAATGGAAAACACGTTTGATATCGATTTGCCCCTGCCTTCGGCAGCTCAATTGGCAGCGCAAAAATCTCGGGAGAAAAAAGCCAAGGAGAGAAAAAAAGCCAAGGAAAATAAGCCCGGCAAGAAGGAACCAGGTCACCAAAAGGCAACTCCCCAAACCAGTTCCCAAAAAACGCATCCCTAACCGGCGTTCAAATGCCGGCCTGCATTAAGCTGCAATCGCCTTTTCCATGATTTTTTCTCAAAGCAGCAGAAAAACGGCCGATTTTTGGCAAGGGGCCAAAAAATTCAGCGAATAGCCCAAGATCGGATCACATCCAAGACAACGACCCTTGAACCCAATGAAAGCTGAGAGACAACCATGGATACCCGAACCCACGAAAACAAAATCCAGGTCAATAATGGCTGGCATATGTTAGGGCCCACACTCGGCATTTATGCCGCTTTCCTGACACTCGTCGTTTTTTTCATTTCTTCCGCGGTCCAAGAACATCCAAATTTCTGGCTGATTGGAAGCGCCCCCTTTGTTCTGATCGGAGCCATTGTTTGTTCCAACGGTTTTTTTACACTGCAACCAAATGAGGCCGCCGTCATCACCCTGTTTGGGAACTATGTTGGTACGGTTCACACCGTGGGTTTTCACTGGACTAATCCATTTCGAACTCGAGAAAAAATTAGCCTCCGATCACGAAACTTCAACAGCCCGACTTTAAAAGTCAATGACAAGCGGGGAAACCCAATCGAGATTGGCGCGGTGGTTGTCTGGAAAGTCAACGAAACTGCGCAAGCGACTTTTGACGTGGAAAATTACAAAACTTTTGTCGAAGTCCAAACTGAATCGGCCCTGCGACTGTTGGCAAGTGCCTACTCTTACGACGATGGTGAAGAGGGAGAAGTGACCTTGCGAAGCGGACGTGAAGAAATTGCCAAGAACTTGGCAACTCGCCTGCAGGAACGTCTCGAGAAAGCAGGCGTCTGTATCGAAGAGGCCAGGATTTCGCACCTTGCCTACGCTCAGGAAATTGCCCAGGCCATGCTGAGAAGACAACAGGCCGAAGCGATCATCGCCGCCCGAAAGAAAATTGTCGAAGGAGCTGTCAGCATGGTGGAAATGGCATTGGAAGACTTGGACAAAAAGAATGTTGTCCATCTCGATGAAGAGCGGAAAGCCACAATGGTCAGTAATTTGCTGGTCGTCCTGTGTAGCGAATCCGATGCGCAACCGGTTTTGAACACCGGCAGCCTGAACAGCTAGGCCTCTGCCAGCTTCGGAATCACCCGGTACCCGAACCGACAGGTTAAAGCTTAACACCATTGACCACGTGCTGAGGGGGTCTACCGGACAACCGATCAACCACCTGTCGCGCCGACCGGGTTCGCAAATCCGCCAATGACTCCTGCGAAACAAAGGCAGCGTGCGGAGTTACGATCACTCTTGGGTCGTTGTAGGGGGCCGTCGATAAATCTGGAGGTTCCGGAGCTTGCACATCGAGCGCCGCCCCCGCAATCTGGTTTTCTTCAAGTGCCCCAGCGAGCGCAGCGGGATTCACCAATCCCCCCCGTGCCGTATTCACGAGGAAAGCCGAGGATTTCATCATCTCAAATGCCCTCCTATCGAAAAGGTTTTCAGTGTCTGAAGTCAATGGAGCATGGATGGAAATAAAGTCGCTTTCCATTAACAACTGGTCAAACGTAACCTCTCGAACTTGATCTAAGTTTTTGGGTGAACGTGAGCAGGCAATCACGTTAAGCCCAATACCCTGGGCAATCTCGGCCAGGCGACGACCAATATTCCCCAATCCCACAATTCCCAGAGTTTGGCCTTGAATCCTTCGAAACGGCCCCGCAGCAGCAAGGTCATAAGTTCCCTGCTT
>JAZABE010000300.1:0-1436 GCA_036137535.1 Planctomycetota bacterium
TAGCAGAGCCAGCGACCGCACGCCAACCGATCCGATACTGGCAAAATTCTATTACAATTTTTATCGAGGTCATTTAGTTGCTGATTGATTTGATAAAATCATCCGTCACGTCTCGGACTTCATTTTCATCCGCATTGAACTGGAACTCGCTCTGAGCCGGTGTATCGACGATTTCTGGATCCGAATACTCAGTGATCAAAACGTGTTTTTTCGTAATACCTTCCAGCAAATCATCTTGGGGACGGAAGAACACCACGCGGTACGGGAACCCAGCGAGCTGCCCCGTTTTGACAAAATAAATTTCGATTTCCAGGGGGATTTGGTGAGGAATTCGTCGCCAATCCAACGCTTTTCGGTTCAGTATCGCCACTTTCTGATCGGGAACCAGTTGGGCCAGCTTCTCCGGTTTCCAAACACCTCTGAGCACAGAGTACTGAACCCCTTTGATTTCGCCGGTGTCCGGCCCTGTAAAATCGAAAGCGCTCCGTGCCTGCCCCATAAACAAATACAATCCCCCAAAAGCAAGCCAATGGCCTGGCCATGATTTGTCTTGGGCATACCGCTCCCGAACCAATCGCAAATTAATTCGCTCGACTCGAGGTTCCACTTCCTTTTCCCGGTTGCCACCAACACCCGCAAGGTCGTTGGAACCATTTTTCACGAGGACCTGGCGAAAAAAATAAACCCCATCATTGACCATCTTGACGTCAAGAACCAGATTTTCAGTCTGGATTTCCAACAACATTCGGGTTCCACCCTTGCCCCCGTTAGCCTGAAGGTACGTTCCACGGGTCTCCAATTTCTTATCAAACAAGACACCGATTTGCCGAACCCTCGAGCGAATACTCTGGGTTCTCAACAATTCAATTGAATTTTTCAACAAGTTCTGGCTGGGGGTCAAATCCCTGGAATCCTTGCCGGCCACCGGTTTTTCTTGCCGATGCTCGCTTCCACCCACCTGCGAGAAGCTATCACCTTGGGCCCGATCAACAGGAAGCAACTCCCCGGGCTGAGCCTGCTGTTTCCCAGCTGAAAAACACCGGGTGCCCAAGCCAAAACAGGCAGCAAACGCTAGCGATGCCGCTATCAGTTGCGGGCCGTAATCCTGAAATCTTCTAGTCATCGCTTGCACTCTACCCTGGTAAACAATAGCGGTTAGTTCTGGTTATGCGGAATTTCCCAATTCATCTTCAGGTTATGAGGATTTTTCCAAAGATTCTTGTTGTAAGGCGCCGAACAATATCCACAGAGTTGTTTTTCTTGCGTCATGTTTGCGCAAGATCGATGACAACGGATCAACAAATCAAAACACTGAGTGGACCAAGTGAAATCATAGATGCGATTTCATTTGTGGTCGATGCCAATGGTTTCTCGGCGGCGTTTCAGTAATGCCAGATTTGTGAGCTAAAGAAAACAGTGAAAAAAGATAAAACCGT
>JAZABE010000301.1:0-5677 GCA_036137535.1 Planctomycetota bacterium
GGAGGGGCTTTTCTCAGCTATTGATTCTGCCCAAAAGGGCACCTTGGACAAACAGGTCCTGACTTCTTTCTTCGGTGCATGGTTCGAAAGGCTGGATGTTGACCAAAAAGGAATTCTTGACCGGAAAACACTCACCATCGGCTTGCGAAAATTGATCGTCACATCGCCTGTCCCGAACAACAACCGGTAAACGGGCGCTGATTGCGGTACGGGAACAAACCAGGAGGCCCAAAACCGGCGCGCATCAAGCAACTAAACGAAGATCTCTCATTGCTAACCTGACAACTCCGTGCGAACCAACCTTGCCGCGGCGACCATTGCTTTCAGCTTTTCAAAAGCAATCTTTTCCTCATTAACACACCGATTGGCAAAACAGCCAAAACCACAGTCGGGATTGAGGAAAATACTTTCTGGCGACCAGAACCTGAGGGCTTCGCGAATCCTGTTGCTGATCAACTCAACCGATTCTGCGTTGTCGGTTCGGGGATTACAAACCCCCAGTCCAATCTCGCGGTCCGCAAGTTCTCGGCCAATTACAGCCAGATCTCCAGCACGGGGTGTCGCGTATTCCAGAACCAGTTGTTTGAACTTCATCTGAGAAAAGCAATTGACCAAAGGTTGGTAGTCGCCGGTAATCAGGACATCTTCGCGTTTGGACCAGTTCCCACGACATACGTGGAGACCGATCCGCAACTGATCCTCAAAGCCATCCACGACCTGGTTGATCAATTCAGCCGCATAAGCCAATTCCTCACCCGCATCACGGCGAGTCGCAAGTGTCGCTCACATGAACGTCCGAGGTCAACATCGCTACAAGTCTGTCCAAATCCGTTTGAGGCTAGTCTTCGGTGAAACGAATCCCATATAATCGAGGCTACAGTTCAGTTGGCTGAACGCCTCAAAGATCGTTTGGCGACCCAGCCAAGCCGCGGCCATTTGCTCAAAAACACTTTTGCGACTGGCATGCGGGACGCCAGCAAACACTCCATTGACAACTGGTACACCAATGGAGTTTTCAGGTTTTTGCATCCAGGAAATCGAATCATGAAAACCAGTTGGCTGATCCTGTTCGCCGGTATTATCACTACCGTCCCCAAGCTTGCGGTGTCTCAAGAGCAGGGAACGCAGCGTTTCGACGAACGCCTAGTCGGCGATGGATTCACCTATTCCTTTGGAATCGGTACCGCCGACTTGGACGGAGACGGTGACTTGGACATCACCGCTGCAGATGCCCTGCCGAATAATCATTTGTACTGGTTCGAAAATAACGGTCAGGCTGAATTTAAAAAACACTTCATTCAAAAAAACGACCCTGAACGGCTAGAACGTCATGCAATTGGCGACATCGACAATGACGGCCATCCGGACATTGTGATTGTCAAAAACCTGGTCGGTGACTTGCTATGGTTTCAAAACAGCGGCGATCCTTCTGAAGAAAAATTGTGGAACCGTCACGTTATCACCCGCCAGAAAATCCCGGGAGCCTACGATGTCGCATTAGGAGATTTCGATGGTGACGGTGACCTGGATGTAGCGGCTTCCACATGGCGATTGAGCAACAATTTTGTCTGGTTTGAAAATGACGGCACGCCTACCGATGGCGAATGGAAAATGCATTTAATCGATCAACTGGAAACGGAGACCCGGATGATTCGCGCTGCCGACATCGATAGCGACGGAGACTTGGATCTTGTAGGAACGGCGAGACTAGCACCCCTCATCACTTGGTACGAAAATACCCAATCGAAAGAGCAACCCAATTCATCGCCGATTGTCTGGACGAAACATGTGATCGATGACCAATCCCGACAACCGATTCACGGTGAAATTGTCGACATCGACCAAGACGGCGACCTTGACATTGTCATGTCATTCGGAATGTCTCTTTCAGAAACCCCAAAGTCTGAGCAAGTGGCCTGGTATGAAAATAACGGTGAACCCACACAGGGCAACTGGCAAAAGCACTTGATTGCCTCCAGTTACCCGGGAGCGTTTGAATCTTGTGCTGGGGATATCGATGGCGATGGCGATCTGGATGTCGTCACTTCGGCTTGGGGAAAACAAGGTGGTTTGGCCTGGTTTGAAAACAGGGGTAATCCCCGGGGCAACTGGCAGCAACATTCATTCAAATCCGATTGGCCTCGAGCCAATGCCGTCAAGATCGCAGATCTCGATAGTGACGGTCGACTTGACATCTTGGCAGGTGCAGAACGGGGTGCAAACGAAGTCCGTTGGTGGCGAAACATCGGCCCCCGCAGAGGACTTGAAATTGGATTTCGCCGGCAACTGTTTCTAGATGATTTCATCATTGAAAAAATGAACGGGCTCCGCAGGAGCATGCATCAACCGGTTAAACGGGGAAGCGTCATCAAACCCGATCAACCGGGGGAGAATTGGCTCCAGACCCGCTGCAAACCCGCCTGGGATAACGAAGCTCAGTGTTTCAAAATCTGGCTGTTTGCTTCCGCCCACGCACCCATGGGAAAGTGGGGTCCGCGACCCACCGGAGCGTGCTACGCCGAGAGCCAAGATGGTCTCCAGTGGACAAAGCCGGCTTTAAGGCAGGTGGAAATCGCGGGCTCGCTCGAAAACAACTTCATCTCAGCAGTTCCCGAAATTCAATGGCCACAAAATATTATCGAGAACGTCGTTTACGATCCTAAAGACCCCGATCCCCAGCATCGGTTCAAGGGTTTCCTAGGAGCCCTGGGACGCCGTCCTATTGCCAGCCCGGACGGGAAAAACTGGTCTCTTCTCGATGCGCGTGAGTTAAAGTCGCGTGATGAATCGAATCTCAGTTATGATCCGGAAGAAGGGCTTTTCATTGCAACTTTCAAACAATTGGGGCCAAATGGACGAGCTCACCGCATTTGGACGAGCCGTGATTTTCGACGCTGGACTGATACAGGGACGCTGTTTCACGCTGACGAGGAGGACCAACGTCGCGCTCGGCAGAACATTCGGGCTCGCCTGGCTGACCCATCACTTTATCAGCCAATCAAATCCAATCCTGATGACTACCATGCTGACATCTACAACCTCGGTGTATTCAACTATGAAGGAATCTACATCGGGATGCCGGCAGTGTTTCACCATACCTCTAAACATGAAGGCAACTCCGAGGGCTTTCACCTGATTCAGCTCGCTTGCAGCCGTGATCTCCGGCACTGGAAACGGCTCGGCAACCGCAAACCGTTCATCGGTCCCTCGCCTGTCAACGGTGAGAACTACGACCTGGCGCAACTGCTGTCACCCAGTGCCCCTTTGGTTCGCGGCGATGAACTATGGTTTTACTACTCAGGGTTAAGGTATCGGGCCACACCCGATCCCCCCAACCCCTACATGGGCGCTATCTGCTTAGGAGTTCTTCGCCGGGACGGTTTTATATCCGTCAACGCCAATCATCAAGAAGGTCTCTTAACAACCCAACCCTTTTACCTCAGGGGAAAAACGCTACACGTCAATATTAACGTTAAGTCCAGTGGCAGTTGTTTCATCGAGGCACTCGATCAGTCCGGAAACATCATAGCGGTTTCAAATGCAATCCATGGAGATCAGCCACGGTGTGAAGTCGGTTGGCTTCAAGGTGACTTTGCCGCAATGAAAGGACAAGCGGTGCAACTCCGCTTTCGCTTAAAAAATTCCAGTCTATATTCATTTTGGATCAATGAATAATTCGATAGACTGTCCGTAAAGGACACTGCAGAGTTAGAGTTATTTAACAGGGCTCTTTGCGAAGCATTCTTGCGTCTGTCGAGTCATGGCACCAGCGGCAAATCACCTAACCTGAAATGCGAAATCAGCTTAGTTCAGTAATGACTTTGCCCCGCGGAAGAATCGGGATTGGGCGACCGGATTGATCAGGGACTGCAATACTTGCTGCATCTAGGCCCAAGTGGTTATATAATGTTGCCAGAAAATCTCCCGGCGACACACGGCGTTCAATTGGATCTTCACCCCGGGCATCCGTCGCTCCAATGACTTGCCCGGTCTGGATGCCTCCACCTGCAAATAACATCGTATTGGCACGCGGCCAGTGATCACGTCCTGGCTGCACAGTGCCTTTCGCCCCACTGGCAACCCCGCCGCCGCTACTGGCAACATGGGAAATCCGTGGCGTTCTTCCAAACTCACCGGCAACCACCACCAACACCCGCCGATCCAAACCTCGTTCATAGACGTCTTCAATCAACGCGGAGACCGCTTGATCGAAATTTGGCATTCTATACTCCAAAGCGTTGAATACATGATGATTGACAGCGTGATCATCCCAGTTGGCAACCCGTCCACACAAAGGGCCGTCGAGTTCCGTTGTGATGATATCCACACCGGCTTCGACCAACCGGCGAGCCATCAACAATTGTTGACCCCACTGGTTCATGCCATACCGTTCACGAACCGAGTCTTTCTCCTTGGTCAAATCAAAAGCCGCCTGTGCCTTGTCGCTGGTCAATAGATTGAGCGCCTGTCGATCAAAGTCATTCATCGCCTCCATGATCCCGGATTGATCGATCTCTAATTTTGCCCGGTCAAGGCCACGTTTCAGGCTTAGTCGTTTTCTAAAACGACTGGCAACCTCTTTATCCCCGAGACCGATATTTGGCACCTTGAATTCGGGCTTACTTGGATCTCCTAAAACTCGAAAGGGATCGTAGGAGGGCCCCAAATAGGTTGACCCCGCAATGGTGAAGGCATCATAGCGATCGACTGGGTTCACGGTAATGTAATTAGGGAGCTCTCGCTTTGAATGGTAACGCAGGTAATTTGCGATCGACATCCAGTCGGGAAGAACAGGAAGTGTCTTATCCTTGGCATCCGAGTCACCCGCAAGCACTTGCAAGGAACCCGCTGGGTGACCACCTCCAGTGTGAGCCATACTACGCAGTAGAGTGTATTTATCGGCAACCCTTGACAGTCGTGGCAAAAGCTCGGTCAGCTGAATCCCTGGCACATTCGTCTGGATCGGCTCGTAAGGGCCACGGAACTCGGCAGGAGCATCGGGTTTAGGATCCCAGGTATCAAGATGACTACAACCACCTCGTTGCCAAACCAGAATAATCGCCGTAGTCTCCCCCTGTCGATTCTTAGAAGTCGCCAACCCCATGCCTGGCCTGGCTGCCAGATCTGTGCCGTGAGCACGGGCATGCATCATCTGCGAAAGGCTGAGTCCGCCAAATCCATACATCCCAAATTTTAGCAGTTCGCGACGGTTCATCTGGATACACCTCATCTGCATGCACTTCATAAAATTCTAGCACATGTGGGCGTTCACTCCCATATTCTTTTTCCGCCTGGTACTCTCTGTCCAGATTCTCTACCGGCGGGAGTAAATAGGCTGTGGCCGATCAATCTGCTGAAAAACGAACCCGAGTACCCGGCGGTATCACAGTCCTACGCATTATATTCTCACCTTGCCTTTGGTATCTTGAACACACAAGGCATGCGAGTTCTCAAGAAGAAGACGACTCATTGACTAGTTCGCAGGAAATCAAGATGCGATTATTTGCAAACACAACCAGCAGGATCCTCATTGCGACTGTAGCGTGTCTCTACATTCTCTTTCCCAGCGAACGCCCAATCCACGCAAAGCAGGATTTCCCAGAGGGAGAGAAGCTTTTCGCGCTGCAGATCAAACGGTTATTCGCTGACAAGTGCATGGCCTGCCATGGCGCAGACC
>JAZABE010000302.1:0-4398 GCA_036137535.1 Planctomycetota bacterium
TATCCTTCCGGCTGTACTGAATTTTACTGGCGTGTTTTTTTTAGGGGCAGTGATTTGCGCGATGTTGATGAAAAACAACACGATCCATTCCCATTTGGACCCTTGTTTTAGGGGGGGAGTTCCAAGAATTTCAGTAAATCGTGGATAAAACCCTTGATCGTCGCCTATTTAGCCGCGAGCAAACCGGTCAAAGGCCCAGAGAGGTTTCAAGGTGGGCAACTTTGAATTGAAATTGGTTTTTATCGAGTAGCCGAAACAGCTGTTCGGAACCTTGGGCCGTGTTGAACTCAAAACCGATCAACGCATGGCCCTGTAATTGCCCAGTATCGTTGAAGTTGAAATAACAAATATTGGTCAGTGGACTGGCTTCCCGCATCAGTTGCCGCAGCGCTCCGGGCCGATCTGGGAAATCCACGTGGAGAAACAACGCATTTACGGTGAGATCGGGTCGAAACGGAATCACTCTAAATTGCGTCGTGGTTTCGTGGGTAACATCGGTTGCCTTAATGAATGTCGATTTGAGTTTTTGCAACATGCTTTGTTGCTGTTGAGGGTCTGCGTACAGTCCTAATACTGGAAATGCTCGATCGGAAGATGATTTTCCATATTGAAAATCCACAATATTAACGTCCTCAAAAAGAAGGTCTAAAAGGTCGATTAAAGATCCTTTGTTCTCTTCTATTTCAAAACGGTAATAACAGCGACTGGGCTGGGCCAACTGGCTTTTCCGAACAATCAGTGGCAGAGTTAGGAAATCCGTATTTCCGCCTGACAGGACTGCACAGCATTGATGATTGCCTAAATCACGCTCGAGAGAGATTGCTTTCAACATTCCGGCCAACCCAATTGCGCCCGAAGGTTCAGTGATGATTCGATGTTCTTCCCAGAGACGTTGGATTGCTGCACAAACCTCTTCATTGCTGACGGTTATCACTTCTTTTAAGTAATGTCGGCAAAGCTCAAACGTATGTTCACCGGGTTCCATCACAGCTGTGCCGTCACAGAACGTGTCGACTTCTTTTAGCCGTGTAATTGCATTGGCATCAATCGATTGCCGCATTGAATCTTGGCCAATCACTTCCACACCGACAACTGTAGTTTCGGGCGACAGTGATGCCATGGAGCACCCGACGCCACTGGCCAGTCCGCCGCCTCCAATTGGAACAAAAACATATTTAACGCCAGGAAGATCTTTGTAGATTTCATCACCAACGGTAGATTGACCGGCAATAATGTCCAAATCGTCAAAGGGTTTGATGATAGTCAACCCTTTTTGTGCAGCATATTCTGCGGCAAACGCTACAGTGTCGTTATAACGGTCTCCCACGAGTTCGATTTCCACGTACTGACCACCCTGCTTCAAAACAGAGGATTGTTTTAACTTGGGGGTTGTGCGAGGCATGAAAATTTTGGAGTGAACACCGAGTTGAGCCGATGCGACCGCCAGACCTTGTGCATGGTTGCCTGCCGAAGTTCCCACAAAGGGTCCGTGAACGCCGGTTTCCAGGCATTTTCGAAGCTTGTAATAGGCGCCGCGCCACTTGTAAGAGCGGATCCGAGAAAGGTCTTCTCGTTTTAACCAGAGGTTGTTATCGCCCAACAGAAAAGGCGTCAACGGGGTCGCTTTGTCGATTTCATAAACCCACGAGCACGCGTCTTTTCGATTGCTTTGGATGATTTGATGAATATTCAGAGGAAATTCCTTTGGGTGAAACTTCGACATCAACTGCAAAACCGCGTCGCCGGGAAATCAAAGGCCACGACTTGGTATATAATTGGGGTAACGCACCTGCAGGAGAGATCGTTGAATCACCAACATTTATTGAAGACAATCGCCCTTTTTCAAGTATTACAGGCGACCTCACTATTTGCACAGGTCTTTGATGAAAAATTTGAATATTGGCCTCAAGATTTGAAAATCAACGGAACAGTGTTAATCGTCAACCAGATCAAAGACACTGATTTTTTGCGTCAATTGACGGGGGATGAATTTCTAAGTAGCCCACAGCCAAGAGATGAGAGCTCTCCAGAAGAACCCAAACTCAAAGTTGGAACCGTTTTAACCTGGAAGGGCCTCAGTCCAGCGCAATGCCAAGCGATTCTGCAACAATGGGGGCTGGCCCAAAACACTCGGTTTTTTAATATTGGCATCAAGGCTGATTGGAAATTGATTCAAAGTTGGCTGTCTCGACACCCTTTCGTTTTGCTTGCTCCCGGCGTTAACGCGATACCGCAAAAGGTTCCTGAGTTGGATCGACTCAAAACTGTGCTGCAACAGCATCTTGAGCGAAAAGGGGTCCTGATTGCCGCTGGGCCTTCGGCTCAACTCCTTGGCCAGCAGGCCGTCATGTCTGATCCAGAAAATGGAAGGCTTCGACCGGGTTTGAATGTCGTTCCGGATTCCTTGATTAACCTGCAGCTGAATTCCAGTGAAGTTCGTTTCGGGGATTGCCTGAAACCCAATTTGGCATTAGTTGGTATCGATATTCACCCAAACTCTTGCCTGGTGTTGCGTGGCCGAAAATTATTTACCCACCGGTTTGGTCAGGCCACATTGATGTTACCGAAGACTGCAACTAAACCGCGGTTGACCCAATTGATAGGCCAGTCTCTCAAACGGAGTTCGCGTAAAGAACTCCCGACGAATGTGATTGACTTGACCCAATGGCGTCGGATGGCTTTGGAACGCAATCTGCCACCCTTTCCTCCGAAAAACCCCGTTCCCCCAAGAGTCAAGAACGGAACCCTAGTAATTGTTGGAGGCGGTGGTATGCCCAAAGGTCTAATGAAGCGTTTTGTGGATTTTGCCGGGGGAAAGGAACAAGCAAAGTTGGTTTTCGTCCCGTGCGCGGAATCGGATGAAATCCAAGGCATACCGGGCACAGTTCAGTATTGGAAAAAAATGGGAATTCGCTCTGCGACTTTTATTCACACGAAAGATCGCATGAAAGCCAATGCCGATCCGCAATTGCTTTCTAAGCTCGAGGAAGCAACGGGGATCTGGTTTGGCGGAGGTCGCCAATGGAATTTCTCAGATTCTTACTATGGAACAACAGCACACAAACTGATGAAATTAGTGTTGCAGCGTGGTGGTGTGATTGGTGGTTCTTCTGCGGGGGCATCGATTCAGGCCAGGTACCTGGCGAGAGCGACTCCTCTTGAAAATTTCAGGATCATGGCGCCAGGTTATGAACGAGGTGGGCTAGGATTTATTAGCGGTGTTGCCATTGATCAACATTTCACCCAAAGATCACGCCAAAAAGACATGAAGGAATTAATGCAAACCCATCCACAGCTTTTAGGGATTGGGATTGATGAAGCCACGGCTATTATCGTTCGCAAAAGTCGGGCAAATGTCGTTGGGCAAGGACAGGTCTATTTTTACGACTGCCGGCAATCATCTGGAGTGAACCCCAAGGGGATTGGTGATGCTCCCAATGTGGTGACATTAAAAACGGGTTCGACATTTGACCTAATGGAACGCAAGGTGATTGTCGATCAAAAGTCTTTAACACCTAGACCAGACAAATTTTAAGCGGCAGGAAAAACCACCGCAGACAAAATTCATGAGATTGACATGTTGAATGATGGGTGAAAACAAACTTTGGATTGGATTTGACCTGGGCGGAACAAAGATGTTGTCCGGCGCCTTTGACGGACAGCTCGATTGGCTTGCCCGTGAGAAAAGAAAAACCCGCGCGGCTGAAGGTGTTGATTCCGTTGTGAAACGAATTCTATCAGTGATAGAGAAAACGATTGAAAAATCGGGTCAATCGAGCAAGCAGCTTCAAGGTGTTGGCATCGGTGTTCCTGGAACCATTGATCTTCAAAAAGGAGTTGTCCTTGAAGCGCCTAATTTGGGCTGGGAAAAGGTTCCGCTGAAACAATGCATTCAAGACCATTTCAACTGTCCAGTCACTCTCTGTAACGACGTTGATTCAGGGCTTTTCGGGGAGTACGCACTGGGTTCGGCCCAAGGAGCCCACTCGGTGGTCGGAATATTCCCGGGAACCGGTGTTGGGGGTGCGTGCGTTATCGAAGGAAAACTACTGCAGGGCCGCAGGCGTACGGCCATGGAGATTGGACATGTTCCGTTTGGCAATGGAGGCCCTCTCGATGGAGCGGGCAAACCAGGCACCCTGGAAACGGTTGCTAGCCGGCTGGCGATTAGCGCAGCGGCAGCCCAAGCTGCTTTTCGAGGCGCTGCACCGGCTTTGAATTCAATGTCAGGGACGGATTTGTCAGAAATTCGCAGTGGTGTTTTGGCAAAGGCTATCGCCCAAGGAGATGTTGCAGTCGAAACGATTGTGCAGCATGCAGCGAAATCCATTGGCAAGGCCGCAGTTGCCTTAATCCATCTTTTTTCTCCAGATTTAATTATTTTGGGTGGCGGCCTGG
>JAZABE010000303.1:0-3273 GCA_036137535.1 Planctomycetota bacterium
TAACTGCATTGACCGCACCACTGGGTATTGATGACAACCACGAGGTTCAGTTGTATTGCAAAATCAATAAAGCTTGGGAATTAATGGGGAACGCAGCCCTGGATCCAGAGGCTTGGACGGCAACATTCCGTTTACCGGGTTGGAAGCCTGACCACCCCGTGCCTTATCGGGTGGAATACAAAGAAAAACGAATTGACAGCGACAGCCTAATCCATACCTGGAGCGGAGAGATCAAGGCCAACCCACAGGGACGGCCATTAAGAATCGCAGCATTGACTTGCCAGAACGATTACGCTTTTCCCTATGAACCGGTGGTCGATAATGTCAAGAGAATGGACCCGGACTTGCTTTATTTTTCTGGAGACCAGCTCTATGAAAACCATGGCGGTTATGGGTTGATCCGCGAGCCTGCCGGCCCGGCAATTTTAAATTACTTGCGGAAATATTACCAATTTGGTTGGTCATTTCGCGACGCACTGAAAAATAGCCCAACAATTTGCATTGCCGATGACCACGATGTATTCCAGGGAAATATCTGGGGTGAATCCGGCGCTAAAATGGAAAAAACCGGGGGGGTATCCAAAGGTGGCTATCGGGAGCCTGCCAGGATGGTCAATGTAGTTCATAAAACCTGCGCCTCTCATCACCCCGATTATTTCGATCCCCGGCCGTGCCAGCAAGGAATCAGTGTTTATTACGGGGACATGGTCTATGGAGATGTCGGCTTTGCAATACTCGGGGACCGACAATTTAAGAGTGGTCCCGAACGGGTTAGTTTTTGGTCAGGACGAGCCGATCATGTCAAAGATGATCAGATAGATGTCGCAAAACTCGACAAGCCCGGCCTTGAGTTGCTCGGTAAACGGCAGGAAACATTTCTGAAAACCTGGTCCAGCGATTGGCGGGGGCACACCATGAAAATTCTTTTAAGCCAAACCGTTTTTGCCGCAGTCGCAACTCACCATGGCGGCTACGAAGGTTACCTTAAGGCGGATTTGGACTCTGGAGGTTGGCCTCAGACTCCGCGAAATCGGGCGATTGAAATTCTCAGGGAAGCGGCCCCCCTTCATATCAATGGTGACCAGCACCTAACGACACTCGTGCAGTATGGAGTCGACCGACAACGCGATGGAAATTGGTCGTTTTGCACGCCAGCAATTGCCGTCGGTTATCCCCGCTGGTGGAGACCTGACGAAATTGGCATGAAACATGATAATCGGCCGGGACATAACCAGGATAACACCGGGGAATACCTAGATGGTTTCGGAAATAAAGTTTACGTCTACGCTGTAGGCAACCCCGTGGTTGCAACCGAAAAAAATCGGTACCGACGAGCTCATCAGAAAGGCAGCGGCTTCGGTTTTGTGACAGTTGACACCCAGAAAAAAACCTACACCATTGACTCTTTTCGATTTTTGATTGATGCCACCGATGAAAACCCGGAAAACCAATTCCCGGGTTGGCCCGTGACGCTTCATCAAGATGAAAACCAGGGAAAAAACAAACTCAATTAACGTAGGCCAGACGAAACGCACCAACCGTTCCGCCGAGTCATTCACCCCAACCGCCCAACCAGTCCAACAATTCATCCCGACTTTCTTTCCAGTCAAATTTCAAGCGAATTACTTGCCAAAGACTGCCGAAATCATCCGTCCAAAGGACGTTAAATTGTCGTTTTGCTTTTTCCCATTTAGCTTTCATCTCAAAGATTGTTTCGCGGCGACTGGATTGAATAGGCTGTTCAAACACCGAACTATCAAAGGGTGTATCTGGCGTCAGTGTAATCGTTTGGCCTGCTTCTTGGTTAACGAATTTTTGCAATTCCATTCGGGCTTCCTTGCGATCCGAATCGGAGTTCCCGGGCAGCGCTGCTTTTTTCAGCTGTTCTTCTAAAATCGCAAGACGGTTTACCCCCGAATTTGCGTAAACGTCAGCCAATGACGGGAAGTCGTAATTGGGTTCGGCGGACAAGTCAATGGTTTCGCCGGTTTCCACGAGGATTAAGTCTTCCAAGTCCGTACGGGTCCAGTCTATTTCCCATCGCCATTTGGCGTCTTTAATTTCCACGTCATCAAGAACCGCCCGGTTTTTGGTGAAAAGCACCCAGGTGTTGTCGTAACCCCAGTGAAGTTCATCTGGATCCGGATTGCATTCGATTAGCAACGGTTGGTACCCCAGCTCTTTACCAATTCGATGACAGATGCCTTCCAGGTCCAGAAATCGATTGGAAATGTGAATTGCAATAATTCCCTTGCTCGGGTCCCGTAAATGATTCTGATACAGTTCCACGCTTTCCAGTGTCAGCAGGTGCCGAGGAATCGCGTCGCTGGAGAAAGCATCCACGGCAATGACATCAAAGTTCTGCTTCTTGCCCGCTTTCAGTTGACGCTGCATCTGGATTCGGGCATCCCCCAAGACCACATCGACTTCAGTGTTGTTTTTCAACCGGGACTCACTCAGATAGTAAAAATTCTCTTCGGCGACTCTTTTGACTTCCGGATTAATTTCATAAAACCGGATCAAATCACCCGCTTCACCCCAAGCGGCGACGGTCCCCGTGCCCAGCCCGATGACTGCGATCCGTAACGACTCCTGTTTCAAACGCCGGGGATGTCGCTGGATTGCCAAGGCAATGCCACTGCCTTTACAGTAATAGGTGGTGGGGTAAAGTCTCCATTTTTCATTGACATATTGGTTGCCATGGTTGATTCGCCCGTTAACCAACTGAAGTTTTTCATCGTTGGTGGCATCACTACCCGAACGCTTGACCGCCAAAACTCCCCAGAAATCCCTAACTTTGAATTCAATCTGGCTTTCATTCCCATCATCTTGACTGGTTACCTTTCGGACATGAAGCACCAAAGGAGTACTTAAGCCAATTGCCAAGACACCAAAAACAACAACGGAAACACCGTAGGGAACCTTGCGGAACCAGTAGTGATCTGTCCGGGCGTGAAACGCGATGGCTGCCAAGCCAATAGCGAGAATGAATCCAACATGCAATTCAAAATAAGCCGTAAATAACATCGGCGAACAAATCACCACAAACACCCCTCCTAATGCACCGCCCAATGAAAGCGCTAAGTAATAAAGTGTGAGGTATTTAGCATGAGGTTTAATGCAAGCCAGTTCGCCATGACAAACTAAAGAACCGAAGAAAAATGCGGAAATGAGTCCACCTGCTTGAATAACCATTGGTGCATCAACACCCTTAAACAAGCAGTACGCAGCAACCATTATTGAAAGTCCAATTAATGGAAATACAAAGATTCT
>JAZABE010000304.1:0-2661 GCA_036137535.1 Planctomycetota bacterium
GCTAACGGTACTCGCAAACCGTTATCAAGAATATTCTCCATTCGGAATGAACGGAGGGGAGAGTGGAAAGACCGGAACACTGAGCGTGCAAACTCAAGGAGAGTTTGCGACGGGATTCGAGATCAAAACTCCTGGAGGTGGGGGCTGGGGAACCCCCAACAGCGCGTAACGGCTACCTGGTAGTTTGCTTATCTGCTTCCGATTCTTTCAAGGACTAGGGCTCGGGTTTTTTCCCTGACCATCAGATGCAATTGTTTCACCGATTCAATTCGCTCCTTGGAAATTTCATCAAACGACTGGATAAAGCACTGAGTTTGAAAGGATGTGGTTGTGCTGAATTCCCGGGAAATCCTGTTTTTGAGACGAAGCAAAAAGAAACCAAGATTGTCCGATAGCGGTTCAACCGGTTCACCCCGGTAATCAAAGATGCTGAAAATACAATAACCGGTCTCTCCATTGTCTTTGGACAAATGTAACTCAACCGATTTCCATTGATCATGAGGCACAATCGCCCGGTCAACTTTCCAGCCACTACTTTTGTAGCAGATCTTCAATTCATGCCATCCTAGGAAGGTGTAATCCAGTGACACTTGAACGATTTGACTACTTGTTCCTCCTAGGTAAACCCATATCGATGAATTCGGACCATAAGTACTGTTGCTATTACGGCGTGTGTTCTTGAAACTTCCATCCAGTAGATTCCAATGATTGGAGACCGGCTTACCCTCTGCCCTCCTGTTGTCCAAGCTTTGCCCTTGGATACGGTCAGGGATGTCGTCTTCGACCAAGTTCAGCGCCCCAACTTTGAAAGACCCTTTGAGGTTTCCACTGGTCAGCGAAATAATCAACAAACAGACGGCGGCGATATTGACTGCGGCCAAGGCAGTTAAAACTACTCCCCGGACCACCTGGGCCGCAAAGCTACTTAATGCAGTTACGGCTGTCCGGTGCTTAAACAGCTGGGCACCGGTCACCATTCGATTCCAAGCCTTTGCAAAAATATTCCGGGAACCTTCAACCACATCAATCGGGCTCAAAACAAAACTGATCACAGCGTCTGTCGATGCAACTAAGCCAATCGCACAGAATAGAATCAGGTAACCCAAAATTTCGTGCTTGAATCCCGAGTAAACATCCACATCAAACCAGAAATAAAAAGCAACACAAACAACGATCCGAATGCCATTCATCGTGATGGACCAAAACACCCCACTCAGAACCAGCAAAAAACCGGCGATGAAACTGCGCCGACCCCATACCGCAACGGTCAATGTGCAAAACAGCAACGTGTAAATCGATTGAACTCCACTACAGGCTCGTTCGACATCAAACTTTTTCACACCAGTTTCGGTGCCCTGTTGTGCAACCTGAATAATGGTCCCGGGTGTGTAGTTTGAGATACCTAAAAAATCCAAAACATTGCTGGCAAACGCCGAACTGAAAAACTGCAGCTCCGCTATTAGGGTAATGTCAAAGTTCAAAGGGATACGGATCAGCGGCAACAGCAACAACCACGCCGGCAAAAGCGATCCTTCAGTTTCTTTATCAGAAAGGCAAAACAGAAGACTTCCCATTGCAAAACAAACACCGACTGCAGGAAGGTATTGATTGTATTGAAGTACGGAGAGCAAGAAACACACGAATGACATAATCAGGAACAGCAAGCAAACAATCGGCGTGAGGCGACCCTCACGAATTCGTCCAGTTTCAATTCTTGAATAAACAGTACCAACAAATACAAACAGGGCAAAAGGAAAAAATCGATAATGCTCCAATTCCCAAGAACGTTGAAAATAAAAGAATAGCTGTCCGGCATTCACTAAGACCAACGAAAGATGCAGGCTAAACACTAGCCCAAAAAAACGCGTACCCTCCGGTGTGCAACCTGGCAAATCAGCGGTGGCCTCGGAGACTTTCTCAGCATTCGAATCGTTCTGTTTCAGCTCCAGCTCGTCACTTCCAGGAGTAGTTTTATCTGACATTTCGTTTGGTGGTAAAGAGTTGAATTACAGACCAAGAGATAAACTGGCGTCAAAAACAAGAAACGGCCGACCGTTTCTATAAATCAAAATTTTAATCCGCATTTCGTCTGAATCGGATTTTGTTTCCATCTCTAGGGAAAAGAATTTAGGGCCCGAAAAGAACCCTCGTGCCGAGTAAGTTGTTGAAACCTGGGCACCGTATGATTGAATTTCTGGTCATTCCTGCGAAACCGGCAACTGATAACCGTGGGACTTTAAAAGCCGGTATTTTTTGGCCTCGTCCAGGTCACATTCCACCATTTCGTCGACCATCTCATCCAGCGTAATTTGGGGTGACCACCCAAGATTGTTTTTTGCCTTCGACGGATCACCCAACAAGGTTTCCACCTCGGCAGGCCTGAAATACTTGGGGTCAACCGCCACAATTTTTTGGCCGACTTTCAATCCGGGTGTTTTGTCGATATTTCCAATCGCGGCGACGTAAGCGACTTCATCGATTCCTGTCCCTTCATAGCGAATCTCTAACTCGAGTGCATCAGCAGCTTTATCTATAAATTCACGGATGGAATACTGAACACCAGTGGCAATCACGTAGTCGTCTGGTTTTTCCTGCTGCAGCATTAACCACTGCATTTCGACAAAGTCCTTTGCATGTCCCCAATCCCGCTTAGCATCCAAA
>JAZABE010000305.1:0-5743 GCA_036137535.1 Planctomycetota bacterium
GTCAGTACCACCACCCAAGGCAACTCGCTCGGCATGCGCTCGCCAATCGCTTCAGAGACTTGAGAAAAACGGTCTTGATAAGTGTTATATTCCTCAATCCTGAAAACGGCGTCACCACTCAAATCACCAGCCGCAGAGGAAGGTTGCTGGTCATGGGGATTTTCAAAATCTGCAGATTTCATTTTGTCCGCTGAAAGAGTCAATTCATCTCTAGGCAATGTAATTTCCGGCTGGTTGACCGATCCACTCGCCGATTCGAATTGTTTGTTTTCGATACCTTTGTACGTCGCTCCGCTCATTCCAGCTTGGATGCTTGAACCGTTAGCCGGGCTCGACTGGGTTGAGCATTCTTCCGTCACTGTTTGAAACGGAATGGTCGCTGGTCGGTTTTGGTCAAATCGTCGAATCGATTTTCGTGTTGAAGTACCAACTACGACGATTTCAGGCAGCTCATTCATTGGCAAGGAGACACTAAACTTATCAACAAGTAATAATTCAGCATCTGTCAACTCAATCGATCGGTGATTGAGTTCGGTGATTCGATTTGAATCAATCATGGTCACTTGGAAGCAAAAAATCTGGTTGCAAAAATTACCCGTTTCGGAGGCGATCAAAAAGTCGGTGATAGTCTTCCCGCTTGGCCTGCGTCGATGTTTCACCAACTTCAATTTCTTGGATGGGCACCGTTTCCACTGGACCCGAACTCGGCTCATCCTGAACAATAATCATGTCGCGATCATCATTACTAGAGAAGGAATCCTCAATTTCCACTGGATCTGTGATCGCTTCACCCGGATCAGTCGATCGGCTGATCTCTTTGGTCAAATCGGAAACGGCCTGGGAAATACGATCTTCGATAGGCTTCTGAACTTGAAGTTCACTTGCCGGGACTTCCGGAATTTCGTCTTTTAACTGGGCATCTGGATCAGGTAAATCCGAGTCGACCGACAAGCCAATTTCGGTTGAAAATGCAGGCTGCCCGATTGAACGCCTATCAACGTGACTGAAAGTCTCGATAACCGGTTCATCCTCCCGGTCCGATCCTGCAAGCTGCGTTTCTCCACCACTATTGAATTCCGGTTCACCGCACCCAGAATCGCGACTCTTACTCTCGGAATCAAATTCCGTTTCCGGCGATTCCTCGTGTATTAGATTCGACTCTGGATTGGCATCGTTTTGTGTGAAATCCTCGGCTCTGCCCGAGGTGTCGGGCAGCTCATCCAACGATCCAAATTCGACAACATTGTCATCATTTGATTCGGTTTCATTACCTAGAACATGCCATTCAACAGGAAGTCGCTGGATTTCAGACCAAGCTTCATTGATCATTTCCTCGGAAATCCGCCTCACCCCGCAATTCACGGCCATCACCAACGCTTGGTCACAAACTTGGTTGACTAACCGTGGAACTCCATGGGTCGCAAGATAAACAGCCTCCATGGCATCGTTTTCAAAAAGATCCGCAGATCTTTCGCTAACCGAATTAATATTTTCTTCGATATACCGCCGGCATTCCGTGGCGTTCATGCTTTCTAGATAGGCCCGTGTCGAAATTCGTTGACAGAGCGATTCCAATTTTGGATCCGCCAATCGCTCTTCAATTGAAACGTTCCCTGCAAGCACCAGCCGTGTCAAAGGTTTTCCATCGCGAACAAGGTTTGTCATCATTCGCAATTCTTCCATAAGATTTACTGACAACAAATGGGCCTCATCCACGCAAAGTAAAAGACCATTGGGGCAACGGTCGCTGGGTTTCAAGTAATCCATCAAGGTCAACTTTAACTCGCCTTCCTCCATCCCCCGATAGGGCAATCCAAGTTCAAAAAGAATACTCTGGAGCAATCCCTTGCGTGACTCCAAGCTTGCTGACTCAAGGATCGCAACAGAAAAATCTTGTTGAAAACGGCGCCCAATTGCCTGCAGGAAAACAGATTTCCCAAGTCCCGAACCGCCTACGATTATTGCAGCACCGGCTGCTCGTTCAATACACGAAACAACAGAACCAAATGCTTTCCTGGTTGCTTCTGTTGGAAAAAACTGACCGGCGTTGGGTGCCGCTGGAAAAGGCCGTGAACTAAAACCAAATTGTGTCTCGTACATTGCGTTACGCTAGGAGAGTTAAACCGTATTATTTGAAACTATTTTGAATTGACCGAATCGGATCAGTGAACCATTGAATTGAAAAATCGTTTTCCACAAGGAATCCGATCAAGAAAATGACAAATGCAGCTAACACAACAATTTCACACCCTTTAATGGTTAAAGTGATCCATTTCGACGTCTTATTGAGATTGGATTTTTTTCCAGAGGAATTGGCCGGCAAACTCACTTTCCCAATTACCGGTGCCTGCAGTAACCGTTCCGCAGTTGCCGAGTCATTGAAGAACGCACCAAATGCTTTTGCATTAATTCGCATCACCACGAACCCACTCAAACATGTGCTGAACGCCAAATAAATCCAAATTTTGACAGCCGACACATCGCCAATTTCGTTTTGAACCGGAACTGCAACGCTAACCTCACCACGTCCAGCCGATAGCAATTCATCAAGATCTTGGGTTGCGGCCAACCCGTCCCGAAAAATTTCTTCGGCGAAGGCGAGCTGTTGAACAACTGACCCAATCTCTCTTTTGAGCTCACCAAGTTGTTCAACCATCCCTACTGGGTAAACCTTTTCCGAATCGACAAATGACGCTCGCTCAACCTCGTTGTCCTTTTCAGCAAAACTCTCATTTGAATTTTGCTGTTCTCTGAGTCGCTTAATCTGCTGGTCCAAGTATTCGATTCGGAGCATCAAGCCGGCTTGAATTTTATCCTTGTCCTTGAATTGCAAATCAATGTTGTTCCTAAATTTCTCGTAGGCAAGATCTTTTTGGTCGACCAGATTTTTCATTTCCCAGTTCACCAGATTCGCAGCTGTACCTGATCGATTGGCTTGATTGAATACCAGAATCTGCCGTTGGTTTTCGGCAAAGGTTTCAAACATTTTCTCAATGGATTTCCGAGACTTTGAAGATAGGGCCTCCGATTCCCTCAGTTTTCTACGAATTGTTTTTACCTGGTTAGCAATCTCTTCAGTGTGCTTCTCAGTTAGAAGCGTTTTACGGATAGTATTTGCCAAGGTCGACAAGAACACTTTTTCATCGTTCGTTCCCTCACCCCGAAGTTTTAAGGCCAACATGAGCTTGTTTTGAACAGGTTCGACCACGCGTGATTCAATTGTTAATGCTCCCGCCAGCAAGTTTTCACGAATCGTGCCAATATCAGGATCCGCCAACAACGGGCTTTCCAGGTTTACGGCACCCGAAATTGCATTGAGGGACTTCGCCAAGGTCTCTATGTTCAATTGTTTTTTAAGCTCTGCAACAACTTTACGACTCACAGAATCGACGTTGTGAACATTTGCCACTTCAATGTTGATTTCGGTTGATCGGCGGAGAACCAACCGATTAGGTGCTAGGCAAACTAGAATGAGAAAAATGACCAATGACAGCAGGACAAAAAGATAGGACCGTCTTGAATGCTTCACATTAGCCAATTGTTTTAACAATTTTCCAAACATTCAAACCTAATCCCAGAGCACTAAATATCCAAACAGCGCACCGACTCGCCGAATTTAAACCGGGATATTCTCAAAAGCAGAGTAACTCAGCAATACAAGTTTTACCTGCAATGCTGGCAAATTAGCCAACCGCATCAACCTCGCAATGCTTGCATGCGTAAAAAAGTCTAATCCAGAAAGCCGAACCGCCAAGCAACCATTAATTTTCAGAGGTTTTCAACCAATTCTTCCAATCTAGAAACCCGGCACCTTCAGCAATGCCCTAGACCGTAACCAGGGTTTCAAAAACCCCTTGTTGCACGATCTTGTTTTTCTGGTTGACCACCGTGTGATTCCAGAGAACGGCTCCACCCCGTTTACCAATATCACCTTTCTCCGCGATATTGGATTCGACGTGGATGGTGTCACCGAAATAGACGGGTCTCAAGAACGACCATTGGCGAATAGCAACAAAGGCAACCGTATTCACTTTAGGGTGATTGCACCCCAATCCCGCAACCCAGGAAATTCCTAGCAAACCGTGGGCAATCGGTTTTTTGAATGGACCGTTGGCCGCAAACTCGTGATCAACGTGTAACGGGTTAAAATCTCCAGTCATCGCAGCAAAATGGACTACATCTGCTTCGGTCACAGTACGAGCCGGCGTAATCCATGAATCGCCAACATTGAGGTCGTCAAATTGGAGAGCTTTCAAGGTCTTATTACTTAATCATTGGTGTTAACAGAAAGTTTATGCCGTACGTCGAAGTGAATCGCGTACCCCAATTAAAAGAAAACAGGCAATTCGAAACAAGTCCGTTTGTGTGGTCAACCCAGTAATCTCAAAATAGCTTACCCGATGATCATTCCAAGGACAGAATCGCCATCGCCGTCCCATAGCAACGTCCCAATTCATGGGAATCAACAAAACAGCCGTCTACTTCGGGCAAATTCAAAATAATTTCTTGTTGCCGCTTCCAAAACTTCGCCTTGCTTGGTCCATCCACCGACCGGATGGCTTCACTTCGGCTTCGCATGTCGTACCAAAAGAAAAATCCTCCATAAGCCATATTGGAGGTGTGATTGTCATATTTGTAGGCAGACGCGAGGTGGCGATGCTGTTCCAGCGAGTTGCTCACCGCAGCTACCAAATCAACCTGTTTTTTTTGCTGCCATTTCACCAGTGCCAATTCGCAAACGGGCATGCGTCCCGCCGAGGATGCCAACATTGATTTCTTTTCTTTAGCAGGTTTTTTTGACTTTTTTCGCACTGAATAATAAGGATACGTTCCGTTTTCCCTGCGATCCAATAGTAGCGATTTGATCCCCCGTTCAATTTTTTGACCATCAACATCGCTCCCTGCTTGTTTGGCTTCATGTAACGCAAGCAAAGCAGTCGCAGTTACAAAGGGATTGTTGTATTCGTGGTACCAGTTTCCGGTTTTGAGTTGAATATTCTCTAAGGCATTCACGGCAGTTGCCCGTTTTTCTTTCAAGTTGGGGATCAACCGCTTCAATTCTGCATGCTGCGAGATCCTAGTGAGAAATCGAAGCCGGAAAGCACACGCCCATAAGATTTCATCTCGATCCGCATGGTTGAGATTAGACTCATCGGTTACGTACTGTTCGGCTTTGACAATTGCCCGCTTGATTGCAACTGCTTGCTGTGGCAGTCGTTCGTGTGCCTTCAAAAGTGACATGCCGACCAACGAGGTCACGGCAACGTAGACATTAGGCAAACTATCTGTACCTCCAAAATCATACTCTGTATCGACGAATGCACCGTCATTGCGCTGCATTCCAAGGAGAAACTCAGTGCCACGCGACCATAATTCATCGAGGCCATAAGTGTCCGGGGGTGCAGCACTCCCTGCTGAACTTGTTCCGGCCAAAAGGGCTCGCTCGGGAAGACTTCGGTGGATTTCAAAACCACGATAAAAAGGCCCAAGGCCCTGTGCTTCAAGCGATGCTTTCCAGGCAAGCGGGTTATCTGGTTCTGAATTGACTGCTTCAAGCCACCGAGCTTTGGCGAGTTGCTGATTTCCCTGTCGAAATGCAATCATCCCGCTCAACAACAGGTTGGCCGCATTTTTTTCGTAATCCAATCCATAGGGGTCAATCCAGCCAGCAGAATCACCTGAAAACTTGTCGAAATATTTGAGATTTTTAGATTGTGGAACGTCCTTTTTTAGCTTGCCCAGA
>JAZABE010000306.1:0-1881 GCA_036137535.1 Planctomycetota bacterium
AACATACCGCAGTGGAGCAACCATTCGACCCCCGACCCAATTCCATTTACCTGGAAAAACCAGAATCCAGCAAGCCTCGAACTCGGCAAATCCCCCTCGCTTCACCTTAATTCACAGCTTGAAACTCTTCAAACACCCACTACGGTCCACGGTTTTGAACCCTGCCAGCAAACGCAAACTCATCCACACGCTTACCCAACGAACCGGTCGATAAAATGTGAGTTCGAGGCAGCTTTTTACATTGGGTGATTCATTAGCTCGCTATCCAGAATTTCACCGACTCCCTGGCACCACTGTGATCTGAAAACCCACTAATAACGGAAAACAAATTCCAGCCACCACCCAAATTAGCGTCAAGTTTTCAAACCTTTTACCCGTTGAATCCCCACGACCAAAACCAATGAACTTGCTTTGACCAGAGAAACAAACATCAACAATTGCCTTAAGTCCCAGGCGGCAACTGCAGCACACTGGACAGCACGAATCGGCCTGTGGTTGAGGCAATCCACCCAGCCCTCTTCCGATCCAACTTTGGGTTAAAATTGCCTTTTTTAACTGCTGACCCAATCGCCAGCAACAAGTACCGTCAAACCGAGCAATCGAAACCTGATTTTATTCCAGCCGGCGCAAGGCGATTAACGCAACTGTATCCACAGGTTACCTGTTCTTCGGAACCTCTTTTAATAAACACCCCCAATAAGCATAATTGATATTCAGCCGAATTAACCCAAGGCCGACAAAGCGCAAAGGCAACTTAACCACAAATCAGTTCATGCAAGATTCTTCCCAGGGTTATCTATTGCCTGTATTGGTCAATTCGCTTACGAAAGACCGGTGGAATGAAAAGCTTGTCAATCTTCGCCAAACGTTCGGCTTGAGTGTCTGACACCTGGCTTAAGCCTTTCAAAAAAAGCCGTTTGGTTTTGCTCAAGCTGTTCGCCTGGGCGTCTGTGATTGAATCCAAACTGTTCAATTCAAGGTAGGGAACATTGCCCAAACTTTCAGCTTGCTGATCGGTGATGGATTTCAGTCCGTTTAATTCCAAGTAAGCAACCTTCGCTAGATACTCCGCGGGTTTGTCCGCAATTGTTGTCAGGCCGTTTAAAGAAACGTTTCGAACCTTGCCAAGGCATTGAGCAATCTCTTGAGTTATCGAACTTAAACCATTCAACTCAAGGCTGTATTCCACATGACTCAAACCATCAGCTTGTTGAGTTGTCAGGGTGCGAAGCCCGTTGAAGTGTCGAACTCCTCCCCGACCTAACTGAACGGCCTGCAGATGGGTAATTGAGGTCAACCCATTCAAATGCAAAATGCGAACCGATTTAAGGTCAACGGCTTGTTGATCACTGATTTCCGTCAACGCATTTAGCTGAAGACATCTGACCCTGCCCAAGTATTTTAACTGCTGTTCAGTAATCGTTCCCAAACCGTTTAGGTACAGGTATTCTACTTGACCGAGACTTTCGGCTTGGCCATTGGTAATGAAAGACAAGCCACTGAGGTCCAACAAATGCTCCACCTTGCTCAGGCTTTTGACCTGCTCTTTAGTGAGAGCCCTCAGCCCTTTTAAATACAATGTACCATTCCGACCTAAAAGTTCCGCCTGTTTATCAGTGACAGACCTCAATCCATTCAAGTGCAATTCGGCCGGAGCTTTAACCAGAGCTCTTGCCTGCTTATCTGTGATCGACGTCAAATCGTCAAGGTTAAGCCTGCTATAAAGCTTAAGCTCTCTAACCTGCTTAGCATCCAACGCAAACGCCTTAATAATCCGCTCTTGTTTTCTGCGGGGCACAGAGCCGGTAGCCAATTCCACCGCAATATTCGCTGCCTGCGAAAGCACCTTCCTGAATTCAGCACTCAACCTCCCGGAATCGG
>JAZABE010000307.1:0-5827 GCA_036137535.1 Planctomycetota bacterium
ATCGGTTTCCACCGTGATCGCCTCTTCCAGTTCGACGACAACATCCGGCAAAACAAAAGCGTGCTGGATCGCATCCGCCTTTAAAGACCAAGCTTCCTCATTAATGAAATCAACATTGCGTCTAACACAATCTTGAAAATCTGGCGACTGCGGATCAGTACACTTATCCAAGGCTTCGTGCAAGATTTGACCGCTGCCGAGCCGTTTGAGTTGTGCCAATAACAACCAAAGCCGAACCAGGGTTTCGTCTTCCGGGTCCAACGAAAACTTTTGAATTTCCTTGTCCAGATGATTTAGAAACAGCGCGGTCGGTTCGGCCAAAATTCCACAACCTGGACTTTCTCGTTTTTCCGATTGATCGCAGATCGATAGCTTCCTGGGAACCCTAGACTCCAATAGCCTTAAAACGTTTGAGAGATCCATCGAGAGGTTTGAAATGATTTTATCAACTGGGGTGATCGCCAAGCTCCTAACACTCACCCCAAAGTGTCAGCGACAACCACGTCTATTTTAAGGGAACGAACACGCCTAGAGCAAACCAACCCCAAAACGCTACCCGCCTTTGGTTTCCTAAATGTTAATTACACGACCAACGGCTGGGTATTTAGATGCCGGGTTTCGCAACTCGAAACGCTCACTCAAACGATCGCGTTCAGCCGCAAAAACACTTACCTTATCCGCAGATTTCCCTTTCACCGGTTCCCGACAACCCCGTAGCACTGCGACCGCCTTGAGACTGCCAAGAAAAATTTACGGCTCTTGAGATTAAGACTCAAAACCAACACCTGATTTCAGGACGCTTGATTTTAAAATTGAGCTGGACAAGCAGACACGAGTCCCAAATAATTCCGCTGAGTTCAAAATGTATTCCGTTTTCCTGACAGGGAGTTAACGTGAGCATTCAAGCCAGAATCGTCTTATTCTTATTTCTGATTGGGCTGTCCATTCTCGATGGCTACCTTACAGAATCTCTTCTCAATCGTTTCGGGTTCATCGAAGCCAATCCCGTCCACAAAATATTCCAGGACAACATCCCGTATGGAATGTGGATTCTAAAATCATTGGCAATTGGCGTGGTTTGCATTTTCTTTCAACGGGTCACTAATTTTATGCTCGTGACGCTGAACATTTTAATGGCCTTAGTGTGCCTGAACAACTTTTACTTCGTGATCTGGGGCTAATGTTAACAATCCAATCACCTGCTGATTGAACCGTTGACCGTTATCGGGCCGTTCACGTCCACCCGATCGCATCAGCAGGTTCTTCTCCCAAAGACAAAACGGAGGCCTGCAAGCAACCGACACTTTGGATGATCGTCAAGACGGATATCCCGGATTTTCGCACCGACTTTAGCACCATCAACCCAACGACTTCAACAGCCTCTTCGCCTCGTCATTTCAGCACAACCGGGACCCTCTTAGCCTTCTCCGAAATCTGTTATCATGGTCCCGATTGACCATTGTTTTCACGAACTTAAACACCACACTCACTTTTGAGCTGATCATGCATAAAATAATCTATTTATTCTTTTTACTTTTGTTGGCAGGATGTGCGCCAACGCCCGAAGCGAATTTCTCTGCGAAGCTTGAAATCTACTTGGATGACATTGAAAAGCTGGTCAGCAGCCTAGCACAGTCACCGGATGATCTTGAGAATGCAAAAAAGCTTTTCACCGGCAGCTTAAAAGCTCACAATAAATTGCCAGCGGTTCCGACAGAAATGCAAACCATTAAAGTTGACGAGACCCCCTTAAGCCAGGCAATCCGCTCGACCAGTGATGCACTCAAAAAAGCCAGCGCGGTCATCCAAACCCTGGAACTGTGCGAACCTGATGACACTCAACAGATTGACAGCTGCAAGGCAAAAGTCCAAAACATCATTGCCGACAACAAGAAGGCCTGTCAATCGATTCGCGATACGGTTCGCAGCTTCATGGCCTCTCGCTAGGTTAAAAGTCATCATGGGTAACTGGTCGCCTGCGGAGCCAAGCTCGTTCCGGTTTTATTTTTTTTTATGCGTTCTCGGTACCAGCCCAGGAGGTTTTCCAGCTGCGCAAGAAAAAAGTCAGGAATCAGCGCAAACCCAAAGGTCGGTTAACCGCCAAAGCGAAGAAAACATCGAGTTTTACTTGAGAAACGTGGCGCCAATCCTCAAAGCCAAGTGCTTTGCCTGCCACGGGCCCGAGAAAGCTATCAACCCTCGTATCGATGAGAAAGACTGGCTTGCTAACTATAGTCACCCCAATGGCAATCTCAAGAAGAGCAGTTTGTGGACCAAGCATTTAGCTCCCCCCGAGGACAGCGCTGAAGAATTGATGCCTCCTCCCAAGGCCAAAAACCCCCTCACGACTGACCAACTCTCAATTTTGAAGCGGTGGATTGAACAAGGCAGCCCCTACTCAGACCAATTTGACTGGTACCAGCCATCCGACTTGAACAGCACAGAACCTAAGCGGAATCCGCGGGTGAAAAATCAGGGATTTCAAACGGTTGGACTGGTCGCCTTGATCCTCGCCGCGGTGGTTATCCTGGTCATCTCCAGGACCAGGTCAGGCCGACAACCCACCGACTAGGCAACTGGCGATGCGAGCGGAAATTTCACCGCATCAAACTCTTCTCGCATCCTCGCCGTCACCTGAAAGAAATCAACGGTTGTCCGCTTGGATTGGACCCTTGACCGAATCGCCCTCAAATCCGAATTTCTTTCGATCCAATTCAAGGTGCAGCTTACGGTAATAATCCAAAGCTCTCGGTAATCGTAGTTCACCGAGTTCCGGCTGGAGATCCTGGTAACGCTGGTCATCGAAAAACAAACACCTTAGTTCCAACGAACTCGAAACCCTGCACTGAGCAATTCCTGTCTGGAATAATTCTCGACCAAGGTGAATCATCTGCTGAACCCTCTGCACCTGAGTTGCCAGCGTGGATTCAAGATCCTGACCTGATTTCAGGATGGAATCCACATCAAATTTAAGACGGTCGATACCGGTTCGTCGTACCGGAAAGGGCCAGTTCAACAATTCATGCAACCCCTCCATTTTCATTGTGTTGGAGGGATAAGACAAGAAAGGAGTACCCGCCACCGCGGCTAAAACCGCGATGTGGTAGCGACCACCGAGCAAGAAACGGGCCTTAGCCAAGACCCCGGCAACCTCGGCATAGCTAGCTTGCCGGATCACCCGTCCGGCCCGCGGTACCAACGCACGGACCGCTTCAAACAAGGGCTTGTCTTGGTTGGTAGAGAGAATGCAAATCGGCACCAGCCCGGTGCGGCAGGAAATTTCGGCTATCTCTCCAGCGAGCTGTTGAATATCCAGACAATCCATTGCAGCCGATCCAGTCACACAAAAACAACTCGACTCAACGGGCCGAGTCACCAACCGATTCCATTCTGGTTCTACCGGCACCGTCTGAAAAGCCGCATCCGGCCACAGCAGGGCCTGCTGCAATCCCAGGGAACGAGCGAACCGGTAGGATTCAAACTCTCGCACGGCCACAACATCCAGCTGAGCAAATACATTTTGAATAACCCTTTCAAAACCGGGAACCGCCGAAAAAACAGTTCCATTCACTGCGACCACTGCTTTACCAAAGATTTTTTTCAGGACAAACGGCAGTAGCAAGATCCCCGTCCCTTTATGTAAAACGGTCCCCCCCAACGTCCCTTCCGGTTGAAAAAAGAAAAGATCATGCTCGATCAGGTTTTCCAGCCGATCGGGATAAAGTTGGCGACAACAGTCCAGCAGAAATTCCTGGTCGGCGGCACTGGGATTCGGGGACTTCAGGACCTCGCGCAAACGTTTATCCACCGCTGCAACTTGTTCATATCCTTCAGACTGGCGAAGAACACCGACCCGGGAAACTTCTCCTTCAATGCCGGTAAATGACTCCACCAGCGACAACAGCTCCCGACTGGTTGCCTGACACCCGTAATTAGGATGATCCCCGGTGTAATTCAGGATCGCAGCTTTCATGGCAACTCGTTTGAAATTCGTGAAAACCTAGACCTGTGCCATTCAGTTAATAAACCCAAATAACACTCCAGCTTCACTTGATACACAATCCGGTCCGAGCAAACAATCGAAAACCAAGACAAGCCTCAGATCCAGCCTAGGTTTTCAATCTTAAGGGCTCGGTGTGTCAATCGCCAATGGAAAATACATTTCCGCCTCACCCCGAGTTACTCTCGGAATGCCTCTGCCTGGAACCGCTCCCAATCCGTCCTGCTGCCCCTTACGTCCAAGATGACCTTTTTGCAGGCTTCAATTCTCTCTTTTTTACCAGCGGAATTCATTCCTGAGAGGTGGCAGGAGGAAACGGCGAAGGACTGGTGTCAAGGATAGTGGGGAAATTCGGCTGGGCAGAGGCCCAAATTCCAGTTAGGCTTGGGTACACTCAAAATCGTGGAGCTTGCCAAACCGGTGCCCCAGGGATGAGAGCCGTTGCTGAAATCAGCGAAACCCCGCACCCACGCTGCACCCAAGAAATTCGATTTCGAGACACGCTTCTTGAAACCTCTTGGTTGCCCAATTTTTGGATTGCCAACTAATGTCATTCAAGACCCTGTTGATTATTGCCATCGTTCTACTGGTAGCCCGCAACCTTTACCGTGGCTTCAAGCACGGAGGTTAACCCGGCAAGATCGGAAACCGCTTAGAAGAAAGGCCGATTCATCTCTACTGGAAATCACCAGCTCGATTGGCCAACTGCGTTTCGAAACTTCTGTTATCCCGGGAGCAATTTTCCAGACTAAACGATTTTAATTGAGAGCAGGTCACCAACCTCATTACCCAGTCACCGGAAGCTCTAAAGCATGAAGTTGTTCCAACGTATCCGGTCGACCGGATTTCAACTGAAAACGTTATTCGCCTGCAGCATCGCACTCGCTGGTCTCTCGAATCTGGTTGCTGCAAGCGAACCGCAAATCAAATTAAACACTTTGGGTTACAAACCTTCCTGCGGGATTGAAGTCACTCAAAAAGAATCGCTGATTTACGTCGTCTGGCCAATGGAGTCAGGGCGACAGGGTCGCTTGACTTTCGACTTGGATCCCAAACATCCGTTAATCCACCGGGCCGAGGTGTCTGCGAAACCGACCGCCGATTTCCAGCAAATCGGTGAGGCACTGCACCCTGTTCTCCAGGTTCGCGTGGGAACGCGCGACCTGGAAAAACGGGCAGGCTGGACCATTTTCATTGACCGGATGCAAAACAAACCGAGTGAACTTTTTCACGCCAACTTGGATCGCAAGCGAGCCAGCGTCACAAGCCAGGCTCGCCGCGTTACCCTGACGATTGGAGGTCTCTCTGCTGGCCCTTTCCAGGGAAACCTTCGCTGGACATTTTATGCGGGCAACTCGTTTGTCCTACAGGAAGCCGTGATGAAAACGCCCCGAAAAAGCACGGCTTTCTTATACGACTTCGGCCTGGTTTGCCAGGGAACCCAACCCATCAAACTGGCTTGGCAGGATCCGTTCGGACAGTTCAAATCTCAAAAATCTGACCAGATCCAAGCACCCAAGCACTTGGCGGTTGGAGGCCGGGCAATCACTGCCGGTTTCGCAGGCGGATCGATCGGGGCGTTTCCACCACCGCACCGATATTTCTATCCCTTGGACTTTTCTGACAATCTTGGAAACATCTGGCTGGGGCCGAACTACAATCAACAACCGTCTGCATTCGGGTTTGGTATTCGTCACGATCCAACCGGAGACAATCGCTACGTACCCTGGTTCAATGCACCCCCGCACACCGAGCAGGAAATGGGGCTGTTCCTGTTGTTCTCAGCGGGTTCGACCGATTCAGTTCTGGAAGAGATCGGTCGTCTCA
>JAZABE010000308.1:0-5822 GCA_036137535.1 Planctomycetota bacterium
GCCTGAACGACCCCCATTTTCCTGGGTGATTCTTGTTGTGCAGCCTCAACGCTCTCTGCCGGCGTGTCCACTCCGGGAAGCAATTTTGTGGAAGAACTGGAAATGACCGTCCCCCCATGAACTCCATCAAACCGGGTGATCAAATTCAATTTTCGACTCGGCCCCCCCACCTCTTCCCAAGGAATCCAGGTACTGTAGGAGTAGCCCAGGGTGGAATGGCTTCCCAGTGTTTTCAATTGTTCCGCCTTGATCACATATTTCTTCAATGGCTGACTCGAACCCTCTGCTGAGTAATCACCATCGAAAACGTAAACCGTAACATTGCCATCAACTGGGATCGGTTTCTCACTACCCTCACTGTAAAAGTACAGCCGCCCTCCAAACCCCCTCACCCCTTTTTGATTGGGTTGATGCAGAACGGTATCCGTCCAAATCGGTAGAATTCTCTCCGGAATTTCGAAATCCGTTGGTTCGGCCGCCGCAAACCAGTTCCATTGTGTCGATGTGAACCGAGAACAGCCTGAAAACTGCACAAGTACCAGCACGACGACGATCCAGCTAGTTGCCCAGAAACGATATTGCTTAAACTGTCCTGCCATTGATTTTATTAAATTGATTAACGTGGAGTCGGTGTTGGACTGGGAACCCGATCAGTTTCAATGTTCCGGTTTCGCACTCGAAATCGCCCCTTTCCCGGCTCCTGGTCTCGGAGGTTACCGATTCGATTCAACAATTCCGTTTGCAATTTTCCGGTCAAACGCTGTCCTCGTGGATTTTCTACCGGGTAAATAACCTCGGGTTTCGACGCATCGAGTTGATCCGTATCAACGGATTCCACCGCATCGATTTCCCCGTGAATTTCGAAAACATCGGCTGCACACCAGTTCAAACGAGAGGTTTCAATTTGACGAATCCGGGCATTATCTTCTGCAGTCCGGATCACCCGCGGCGTCAAGATGATCATCAGCTCAGAGCGCCGGACCATTTCCCCTTCATATTTGAAAAAATTCTTTAACAACGGCACTTGGTTTAAATAGGGAACACTTCGAGAGACTTGCTGTCGATTCTTAGTGATCAAGCCTCCCAACACAATTGTTTCACCGTCAGCGGCACTGACTGTCGCCTGGGCCGTCGTCGTATCAACTCTTGGAGATCGGATGATTGTCCCGTCGGTCGAGACCGCGACGGGAACACCGTCCTGCTCGGTCCCCAGATTCGATTTCTCTGCATCAATCTCCATCACCACTCTTCCATCCGAACTGATGCGTGGCGTGACCCCCAAAATCAAACCAATGTTTTCCAAAGCCACTGAATTCGACTGACCATTCTGATTCACCGTGGAACCCGTAATCCGGGGCACTCTCTGACCAATTTGGATAAATGCTGGTTGGTTATCCAAGGTTCTCACCTGGGGACGACTCAAGATGTCTACCCGTCGGGATTCCTGAAGCGCCCTCAACAACAAGCTAACGTTCTGACTACTGGCCGACAGAACGAGACCTCCAAACCCAAGTTGTTCATTAGTTCTTCCCACCGAAAAATTAGAAATCCCCTGCTGCCCAATTGCACTCGCTGAATCCACTGCCTGGGTACTTCCGCTATTACCCAAGGGCTGTGACGAATTAAAGTTGAACCCAGGAATATTGCTCGCGGCCTGGATGATTTCGTCAGTAGTTGTGACAATCCCAGCAGCCGTTGAAGTAGAGGCAGTACTGGCAGTCGTGACCAAATCACCAAGTAAACTACGATCAAAAAGCACCGAGTCTTGGAGTCCAACCTCGATCCCAAATTCATCGGTATCATTTAAAATCACCTCCGCGATCAAAACCTGGATCATTACCTGCGGTGGTTGTTCATCGAGTTTCTCAATGAGCCCATTGATTTCTTCGAAATATCTGGACGTGGCACTCACCAACAACTTGTTGGCAATGGGTTCAGGAACCACGATGACCTCCCGGTCCAATTCCTGGAAGGGATTCTGAGAACCCGGAGCTGCATTGTCGATTTGCCGGGAACTCTGCAGGAACTGATTAATCGCGTTGGCGACATCCACTGCCGGGGAATTTTTAAGTTGATAAACTTCGGTCGTCCGTTTAGAAGAAGTCGACTCATCCAGTTTCGCAATCAGCGCTTCCGCAATTCGGAGATCACCCTCTGATCCTGTTGCCAGGATACTGTTACTGCGAACATCAACCGAAAACCGCAGGGGGGTTAACGAAATTTCATCCGGCGCCGTCGGGAGTTTCAGGTTGGCAGAACCCGAAACCGATCCTGGAATCAGGGAACGCAGTGTCTGGATCAGGGTCGATGCATCACTGTTGTAGATCTTGAAAATTTTGAGTTGAGACTTGGAAGCCGGTGTGTCCAGCTGACGAATCAGCTCCTCGATCAAATTAAAATTTTCTTTGGGACTCGTCACGATCAAGGTGTTATTTCTCAGGTTAGGTGTAATCTGCACTTCACCGAGAGTTCCGCTTCTAAGAATCTGCTGACCTTTCTCATTAAATGCCAACAACTCCATCACTGCAGTCCGGCTATTGGATGAGGCCGCCTCGATCGCTGACTCCAAAGTCTGAGCAACATCGGCGGCCAGGGCATTACGAATCTTGATGATTTGGGTACGGTTCACAGCCATTCCACCGGGAATATCCAATTCGCGAATCATCCTGGAAACCTCGTCCATATCCCGGGGAGATGCATAGACAATGATGGAATTCGTTCGTTCGTCGACGGTCCCAGAGACTTGGGGGCCAAGCCCACCGCGACCACCAAAAAAAGACTCGAGTTGAGCACTAATCTGGGTGGCGCTTGCGTGTTCGATCCTGTAAACCTGAAACTGGGTCTTGGCATCCACCGGGACATCGAGCTGGCGAATCAAATCCTTCACGGCTTCCACCGCTTCACCCCAGCCAATCAATAACAGGCCATTAGGTTTCACCAACGGTGTAATCGAGACTTTCCCTTGTCGGCCTCCAACCAAATCATCCCTCGTTTCGGCGATAATTTGAGAGACGGCATCCGAACCAGTGTTTCGCAAAATGTAGACTTGAACGACAGGCTGCGTTTCTCGGCTGATTTTCTCAATCTGTTTGATAATATCTTCCAGTTGATCAAGATCCTGTTCACGTCCGCGCAGGATAATCACGTCCAAGTCGGGCATACTCTCGATTTCAACACCTTGGAACTGTCGAATCGGCATCGATGGTTCCTGTTGAGGTGGCTGCTCTGTACCTTCCGGTTGAACCTGCGGATCATCGTCCTGAAAAACATAGTCAACCGGTAATATCCGACTCGAACGTTTAAGGTGACTTCCCTCTTTCCTGGGGTCACTGACCGGCTTGATCAGCTTACGAATTTCGGGTTGGTTTTGCTTTTGCAGGCGAAACACCTTGGTCTTTCGCCCGTTGACATTCCGGCTTTTAGACAGGGCATCACAAAGCTTCACCATTTGTTCAACGACATTCGAATCGCCGCTGACGAGAACACCACTTCTTCGGCGATCAAATTCGACTTCAACTTTTTTTTCACTCTTGGCAACTGCCACAACATAAATTTCACGTCCATCGTTGCGGACAATGTTCAAGTTCCGTTCAAAAACCCCGGTAAGCTGTTTTTCAAGAAAATCAATATCCGCCCGATTGACCATGACAAACCGGGTTACGATCTCCAATGAACTTTGCTCGACCCGCTTCTTGGATTTACCTTCAACAGTAATGTTATTTTGAGAATCTTTAGGAGACCTTTGATCTTGTGCCCTTGGAAAATTCTTGGGTTGGCTGGGAACAATCTTTCCCTGCGGAACTGCTCCCAGTTTTCCATCACGGAACGCCGCAGATTTCTTTTCGGTCGATTCACCTGGTTGCGGATCGCTTGCTGGCCGGTCGATACTCTTGATTAACTGCTTGGCAATATTCTGGGATTCCGACGAGGCACGAAGGTAGAGCTTGTTTTTTTCCGAGTCGGTAAACAACTGGTACGCGTCGTCGCTGGAAAGCAACGGCCGCAGTAATCGTTCCACTGCCGCGACTGCTTTATGGCGACAGTCGTAAACGACAAATTCGACTTTTTGAGATTGGATTTGTGGCGTTAGGCCGGTTGCCTGCTGCGCATCAGCGGACGCTGAGATAGTCAGCAAACCGAACAACACCCATAATCGTAATGCGAAATTCATTATTTGAATCGCGACCCAACGGACTCCATGACTCTTTCCCCCGCGGCGGATATTAGAAATGTAGGCCGTTGGAGTCAAGCCAAACTAAAACCCAGCCGATTTTTACCCTGTGCCATTCCAGAAAAACTGATTTCCGTTCTTTTGGCCTCAAAACGACCCAAACAGCGAACCCTTGGCCCACAGCGGCCCTATATTCCCGGCGTTCCTTATAACCCCAATCTGCCCGCGTTCATGTTGACATTGATACCGGTCGCAATCAGACTGAAAGAGGCTAGATCCTGCCGGTCGGCACTGGCCTGAACTCGCCGATCTTAAGCCGAAAACACAGGAAACCGTTCCGTTTTTTGGCAAGACCCACCCCTATTACCACTTTGTTCGCTGGTTACCATGAATTACGTTTTCTGCGTATTCTGCGCTGCATTATTAGCTCCACAGGAAATCGAAGCGGAGCTTGACTTCACGCGAATCTCTCAGCCGGCCATTGCCAGCCAGTTGGAACTGAGCGATGAACAACGGGCCAAGGTTGCCGAGTTGCTCACCGAACGAATCAACAAACTCTCCGCTTCCCAGCCGGATGAACGAACCGCAATTCGCAAGTCCAACAATGATGCCCTCAAAGCATTGCTATCGCCCTCACAGCTGGCAAAGTACGAATCGATCCTCAGCGGAACCAAACTCAGGTTCAATTTCCGCGGTGAAAAATGGCCCGACGTCTTGAATTGGTTTGCGGCACAATCGGAATTGTCACTGGTGATGGATGAACCTCCCGCAGGGTTCTTCACCTATTCCGACCAAAAAGAATACAGTGCGCCACAAGCCATTGATCTACTCAACAGCGTCCTCCTTAGCAAGGGTCATACGTTGATCCGTCGTGAGAAAATGTTAATCGTGGCAAACCTGAGCACAGGGATCCCCTACGAACTGGTTCCCACCGTAACTCTTGAAGATTTGGCGAAACGTGGAAAATTCGAGTGGGTTCGTATCAAGTTCCCACTTGGAGGTCGTCCGGTTTCGGCTGTGCTCGAAGAAGTCACTCCGATGATTAGTGAACGCGGCAAGGCAACGGCCCTTTCTGCCTCCGGACAACTCATGGTGACGGAAACTGCCGGGAAGATGGAAGCGATCGGAGTCTTGATTTCTGCGGTTCCTGTTCCCCAAAGCCCTCCCACTCCTCCCAAGCCCGCAGACCCTCCCCCAAGCGTTTTTGTGGTCCATGCGGCAAAAGGTTTAAATGTCACAGGAACTGCAGAAACCCTCAAAGAGTTGTTTGACGTTACCAAAATTTACGGTGACGCGCAAACCGAAGAAATCCAAGTTTATGCGCCCCAAGCGGCCCAAGACCTAATCAAAAACTCGTTGGAGGAAATGCTCAAGCAGGCGTCTGACGAGCTAAAACCTTATACCGACGTTTACCCAATTGAGGAGGAATCGCTTGAAAATGTCCAGGAGCAATTAAGCAATCTTTTTAGCGACACCAAATTTACAATTGACTCCAACAATTCAAGACTGATCGTCACCGGCAATACCAAAATTCATAACGGGATTCAGGAAACACTGGCCAAACTGGGGGCTTCCAACCAGGACTCCATTGAGCGATCAGTCGTGATCTATATCGCGCCCCAAGGCGAAGCCGAAAACCTTGGGACCGTGC
>JAZABE010000309.1:0-14362 GCA_036137535.1 Planctomycetota bacterium
ACGGTGTGGCAGTGGCGTTGAGTTCAGACCGTTGTAATTCATTCAGGTTTTGCTGGCTACCATGCCCGACGGTTAAAACCAGAGCAAGTTCCAAAGCTAAAAAGACAAAACAGCTGAATGCCAAATAGACCATTTTTCGACCAATGCGAGCTGGTCGATAGAAGCGGCTCACCAGTGTCACGCCCAAGCACCAGGCAAACATGGTTGAGGATGACCAAACGATCGGGTTGCTGATGCCGATTGTTTGTCCCTGGGTGGCAGTTTGGGGGAGATTGTTCAAAACGAAGCCAGAAATGACACCAAAACCCATCAGGATCGTCGATAGGACCAAGGCTTTTTCTGTAGAGTTCTGTAACCACTCTAAAGACGGGAGCTTAAACCGGCTTGGTTGCTTGGTTTTCTGTTTGAGCCGGATGGACTGAAACAAGTACATTAACCCCATTACGAAACCAAGTGCCATGACAACAGTCGCTAACAGCAAAGAACCACCATGAATTGAATTCCAAATAGACTTGGCACTAGTTTCTTTGAATGCCGGTGTTTCTCGCATCAATTCAGCAATCCCGATGAGTGCCAAGCCCAGTGGCAGAACAAACAATCCAATTTGTACTGTGGGGTATCGATAGGTCAGCCAGAGATAGCTGGCAACCAGTAAAAAGGCCGCCAAAAGGCACCAGGTGCTCCAGTTGGCCAGCGGAGAGCTGGTGCTAGAATCCATATTGGTTTGCAAAAAAATATAGGTTCCGTGGGCAAACAGCCCAGCAATCCCAAAAGCAAACATGACGACCCAGCGGACCGGCAGCCGAAAGAATAACCGGGAGATTTCACAGATCAGGGCAACCACATAGGACGCTGCAAAGCATGTAACAGTGATTTTTGATAAGAAGTCCATCGCTGAATCCAGTTGTGCTTAGAATTAAAATCCAATGGTTGGGAATGCATTGCATTGGTCGAAAGCGAACAGTGATAAAATCAACTTTGATCCTTGCAAATCGAAATGGATCCGACCAGTCGCCTTGCGAGGCTCAGGGTGAACTCGGGTCGTCTAAATCAAAATCTTTTAGTTTCTTATGAAGCGTGTTGCGATTGATCCCAAGTCGTTTTGCTGCCTTCACTTGCACATTATCGCATTCCGCCATGATTTGGGAAATGAGTTCTTTTTCGATTCTATTTACAATTTTTGCGAAAAGATTGCCATCATTTGTGGTGCTTCCAACACCATGTTGAATGAGTTCCTGAACCAATCCATCGAGATCGGCTGCCCGGATGTTGCTGATTTTGCGTCTTCGTTCCCCTTTGACGACATCTGGTAAAAGTTCGAGTTCGAATTCGTCACCCCGCGCGGTTACCACGGCACGCTCAGTGTAATTCTGCAATTCACGGACATTTCCGGGCCAATGGTATTTCATTAGGGCCTCAATGGTACTCTCTGCTATATGAACGACTTTGCGATTATAAATTTTGCTGTAATGTTTAAGAAAGTGAGCGGCTAACAGAGAGATATCTTGTTTGCGCTGTCGCAGTGGTGGAATTTGGATCGGTAAAACATTTAATCGCCAGTAAAGGTCTTCTCGGAAACAGCCTTCATCAACGGCGTCCAGCAAGTCTTTGTTGCTTGCCGCAATCACTCGGACGTCAACACTGATGGTCTCCGTTGAGCCAACGCGTTCGAATGTTTTTTGTTGGAGCACCCTGAGCAATTTGATTTGCAGGTGAAGAGAAGTCGAATTGATTTCGTCGAGAAAGATCGTTCCTTTGTGAGCGGCCTCAAACCTTCCGGTGCGATTGGCAATCGCACCGGTGAATGCTCCTTTAACATGTCCAAACAATTCGGATTCCAATAAGTTTTCGCTAAGAGCCCCGCAGTTGACCGTAATCATGGGCCCGGTGCTGCGATCACTTAATTGGTGAAGTGAGTTTGCAATGACTTCTTTGCCAACACCGGTCTCACCCAACAATAGTACAGAGGCATCGCTCGATGCGGCCTGGCGGGTTAACTGAAAAACCTGCTTCATGGCGGGACTAACACCAATCACGCCGTCTAGCGGAGCATCGATGCCAGCTTGATTGGAATTGCCAAAGGACATTCGAAAATCTACTAAGTCCTGCGAATTGAAACCAGTTGATCTATGAATTAAAAGAAACCGTTGCTTGAAACGGGCAACTTTCCTAGACGGAAAATTGAGTTGCCTCTTTCCGCGTTGTTCTAGATTGTATTGGTTTTCTTGAGATTGCTCTATTCCACGTCACTGAATACTGTCCGGGCAAGGAGCTCTAACGCCGTTCAATTAGCTTTTGTGGGAGCTTCGATTGCATCCAGAAGAGAGCTAAGGACTTGTTGGCTTTGCTGGTCTAGGGCTTCGCTTTGGTTGTAACGAGCATATTGCTCCAAAATTGCGGCCTTTGTGAGCAGAATTCCGCGTTTTTGGATGGCTCCTGCAAAGGCCTTGACCGCTGCGGTCCGTTCCGCTGCGGGCCGCGAATTTTCCGAAGCGAAATCGACAATTGCCTTTTGGGCCGTTGGGGTGGCCAGTTCTTGAAGAACGGCCAGAGATTCCTTCGTCAGAGCCGGGTTTTGAAGGGAGTAGACGATCTTTTTTTCATGGCGGATCGGATTTGCATAGGCATAGGATTTTCGGTCAGCGATCACGTTTCTGAGAAAGGCCAAGCAGGTTTTGGCTTGCAGAATCCGTTCATTTCCCGAAATGGGCCGTCTTTCTCCTAGCTCCAAAAGGCTTTCCAATTGCATGTCAAAAACGGGTTTGGCGACGGGAGACTCCCGGTAAGAGTCCGCTCGTGCCACAAATGTGATTGGAACTGGGTGGAGTCGATATTTTTTGGTCAAGGCCTGTCGCAGTTGTGTTTCCGCTAATCCGCCTAGCTCCTGACTGCCAATGACGAACCTTAGGTTCTGAAGAGAGGGAATGACCTTGATCGCCTGGTCTACCGAGTTGATCACCGCAACGCCGAATCCAACTTCCTCGAGCTTGTTTTGCAATGGGAGGATTTCGCCGGATTGCGGGTGAACGATTAAAACACGGCCCGAAGCCGTGGGTTGTTCGATTGGCTTTTCATAGAGTGGTTTGACACCGGTAACTCGAATAAATAGTTTGGAGGCCCTGCTGCGGATTGCCAGATCTGAGTGGCTCATCGCGCTGACAATTGCTGAATTGTCCACAGCAAGTTTTGAAAGATCATCGTTGTAAGACACTTTCATCGTCTCGAGTAGCTGGATCGACACCGACCGGTTGTTTTGCTCGATCGCCTTCTCCAGTAAATCGGATAAAACTGACCAAGTGATGATTGCGTTGTTTATTTCCCGGTTGTCTTCCGGAAGAAGTTGCTCGACACGAAAAGAAATCCGATACGGTTGTTTCATTACGTGGGTTTTTGGATCTGTGTTGGCAATGTGAACATTTTTTTCATGGTTTATTTTTTGCGAGAGGATTCCAATCGGGACGCTCGAAAGTGAAGGCTGGCTTCGCAGCTGCACCAACAACTCCCCGAGATTGGGATGATCGATTGCGTCGCTGATCAAGATAAATTCGACGTCCGAGTCCTGAGTTGCAAGTCGAAACAAGTCTCGTCCGGTTGTGACCGAATCAGCTGCAAAACCACGTTTTGCCAAGGTGCCGACCAGATTTTGTCCTTCTGAGAATTTTGGGTGTGCCACGAGTGCCCGTGAGTATCCCCGGGTCCCGGCAAAATAGACTACCGAATCGACGAAATGGCTGGCACCAGGAAAAGCCTTTTTCGGGTTAATATTGATAATGGCTTCGGTACTGGCATAGCGTAGTTGGCGATCTCCCGCTTGCATGGCTCTTACCAGTGGGCTGAAATCTGAGGTTCGCAAGAGCGATTCATTACCGACTTTTCCGATCATTTCAACTGCAGCAGTTGCCCCGTCCATCAATTTGTTTTTCAGACAAAACTCCAAGATGCCAATCCATTTCTTGGAGCCAAATGCTGCCAAAAGACTGGCGTCGAGGGATTCGGAAACCGGCTTGGTTCTCAAGGTTTTGATTGCAGTGAGCTGGGTTGCGAGGAAAAGAGTTTCACTTTCGTGGTCAGCCGGGTCGATGGAATACAAAGCCCTTCCGAGTCTCTCCATCATCAGCACACGGGCTACTTCGGGTTTGATGTGTTGCCGGATGAGCCCTTTGTCGGCGGACCAAGTCCAGGATTCTGTAGCTCCGGAAGCATCCACTGTGAAGGGTTGTCCGCCTTTGATTAATTCAGTGATTTTCCTTCGGAGAAACACCTTGGATTCCAGCAGGCTGGGAGCACCGCCAAGGATCCGCTTAAATGCATTTTCGGCGGTCGTTTTGACGGCCGCAGGTGACTCTTGATCAAAGAGCGGTCCCAAGAGGAAAGGAACTCCTTTTCTCGCATTGACCCGTCCAAGGACACCGATGGCAAATATTTTTTCCTGAAGGCTGCCAGTTTCCAGAACTGCGATCACTGGCTTGATTACAGAGCTTCCGATTAAAGCTGCGGCGACTTCATAAGTCTTCGAAGCCGTTGTCCCACCTTCACTGGAATTTTTGATTAGGTATCCCAGTCCAGCAGTTCCAGCGAGCTGAAATCCTCGGAAGGCATTTTGCCGGGTGGCGGGTGACGAAGAAGTCAGCTCACGAAGATAAGTTTCAAGTTGCGCATCACTTTTCAAATGACGGGTCGATGCTGCAAGCAATGAACGTCCGTAAACTGCACCTTTGGGCGCCATGGGTTCACTGCGAATGAGACGAATAATAAAGTCAGAACCAATTTCTTTGACTAGCTGGAATGCCACAGCGTCACTGACCTTTTCCGTTTCGAGTTTTTCCAAATACAATTTTGCTTCGTCATAGTTTTGTGTGTCAAACATAATCCGAAGGGCTTGGATGAAATCAGCCGGAGTCGTCGGGTTGGTTTCTCGAATTGCGAGGACAACGTTATCGACGGTTTTGGGGAGCTTGATCGTTCCCGATTTTTTCTGCAGGGAAGCGGGATTCTTTGCTGGTTGTTTTCCGCCCACATTAAACGGGTCATCATCCTGCTTTTGAGCGCCGTTTTTTTCTGTGTTACCGAAAGGGTCACCAAAAGGATCTTCTTGCAGAGCGCGAGCAGGAACCGGATTGCCAAAAAGAAACCCGGCAATGAAACAGGTGAAGATCGAAAAAGTTAGAGGCTTTATCTGGCTTGGCATTTGGTCCGCGATATCTTCGAACGACTAAATCGAATTGCAAAAGGACGAAGTTTTCGTCAAGAAAAGCGGTGCAGTGATAAGTCTGCATCATTTCCTGACAGTTCAGTCTAATTCGAGGAAAAGAAAGAGGCGGCAAAAATAAGGGTTATTTTAGCTTAGCTGTCCAGATTTCAATCTGCCGGGCAACTTCGACAGGAGCCGTCGATCCGTAACTTTGGAAGGATTTTAAGGCGTTTTCCACGCCCAGTGAATCAAATACTGCTGAGTCAATCTCGGAATGAATCTCTTGGAATGATTCTAACGATAATTCGGATAACGACTTATTGGAATTCATGGCTAAGCGAACCAAGGCCCCAACTGCGTGGTGTGCGGTCCTTTGGGGAACCCCTTTTTTAATCAAATATTCCATCAAGGTCGTTGCATCTAAAAAGCCCCGTTCCAGACGAGCGTGGATTTCTATCAGGTTGAGTTCGGTTTTTTCAACCAACGAGGTTGCAAGTTCAAGGCAAGCTTCGACAGTGTCAAATGAATCAAAAAGTTGGGGTTTGTCTTCTTGGAGATCCCGATTGTAGGCGAGGGGCAGGCTTTTGGTCAAAACGATTAGGGTCTGTAAGTTGCCAACGACGCGAGCTGTTTTTCCGCGGATCAATTCAAGGATGTCCGGGTTGATTTTTTGAGGCATGATCGAAGAACCGGTGCAATATTCCTGGGGGAGTTTCAGAAAATTGAATTCACTGGTAGACCAGAGAATCCATTCCTCGGCCCAAGTACTCAAGTGCAGAGCAATCGTTGTCAGGCAAAAAGCGCTCTCCAGGGCAAAATCCCGATCGCTGGAAGCGTCCAGACTGTTGGCAACGATCCGTTCAAATCCAAGTTCTTGGGCCGTTTGTTGTCGGTCAATTTCAATCGTTGTGCCGGCCACTGCCGCCGTGCCTAGCGTGCAGCTATTGACCCGCTTCCTTGCATCTGACAATCGTTCATGATCTCGTTCGAGTTTTTCACAATAGGCCAGCCAATAATGAGGTGCCAGCACGGGTTGAGCCCTTTGCATGTGGGTATAGGCGGGCAAGATTACTTCTTGGTCGTTTTTGCACCGTCCTAAAAATGCGGTTTGGAGGTTTCGCAATCGATCCATGACTCGATCCATGGCGTCGCGAACCCACAGGCGAAAGTCGGTTGATACTTGGTCATTCCGGCTGCGCCCGGTGTGCAGTTTCCGCCCAATGTCACCAAGGCGTTCAATCAACGCCTTTTCGATGTGCATGTGAATGTCTTCAAGGGACGGATCGTATTCAAATTTGCCTTCCTGGATATCGTTTCTGATTTCGCATAGCGCGGTCTCGATTTGGGCGAACTCTTCGGGATTTAAAATGCCTTTTGCAGCCAGCATTCTGCTGTGAGCGATCGAGCCGGCAATATCCTGTTCATACAGCCGATGATCGAAACTGATGCTCTCGGTGAATTCTTCAACGCGTTTGTCGACCCCGGATTCAAAAGTACCGCTCCGGCTGGGACTGTTTTTGTGTTCGCTCAATCTTTTCTTCCTGTAATGAACAGTGATAAGGCACGGGACCACCATGATAACCGGACAACCATTATTAATCGGGGGTTCACTGGTTTATTGTGGAGTTTTCGATCTTCGGACTGGATTTTTGGACGAGATGGGAAATTCATTGGATTTCCCAGTTGGGTTTTCGTTTTTCGGTGAATGCTAAAAGGCCTTCCCGGGCATCATCGGTTTTTCGAGCAATAGCAGAGACCTTGGTCGATTGCTTGATTTGTTGAAGGACTTGCCCCTGCAATAAATCATTCAAATGTTTTTTGGTGATTTTCAATGCCGAATGGGAGCCACTCAAGATGGAGTTCACCCATTCCTGTTTTGTCGATTCTAGCCGGTCTTCAGGGATCACTCGATGAAATAGCCCCTGGGTTGCTGCTTCTTGTGCGGTGATCGGTTGACCGCTGAGTAGCAGGTGTGAAGCTGTGGAAACGTTTGTGCGGTAGCACAACAGCGGGCAGACCACCGCGGCCACAATGCCGCGTTTGGGTTCAGGAAGTGAGATCGAAGAATGGTCTGCGGCTACCACCAGGTCGCAGGCAAAAACCAGCCCCGTTCCCCCAGCCAGGGCTGGGCCGGACAAGACCGCTAAAGTGGGGATTGAAAGTGAAAAAATGTTGGAAACGAGTTCCGCAAAAACTGTGGCATCGGACTGTAATTCTTGTTCCGGCATTACCGCAGAACGGTGATCCTGCATTTCATTCAGATCCATTCCCGCGCAAAAAACACGGCCTTCGGCTTGAAGAACCAGTAAACGAATGGAATCATCCTTTCCAATGGCCACGACAAATTCATTGATCTCTTGGATGAACGTTCGCGTTAGGGCATTTCTTTTTTCGGGGCGATTTAACGTTAAGAAAGCAACGTTGTTGTGGATTTGAGTTTTGACAAATTCCGCCATAACAGTCTACTTTTCGAAGGAAGAGATCGAGTTCGGTGAGGTTGCCGGTTCCCGCAAAATAACCGACTTGTTCGCCATGGGTTCAGGTGATTTCGATTCTTGCAAATAATAGATTCCGGTATCATGTCAATTATATGCCGGTGAAGTAAGCCGACATCAACCCCATTATTGTCTCGAGTCTATCGTGCTACAGCATGCCTGCCATTTTAAGAGCCTGAGGATCGATCTCGACTGCCAACAGGCATCTCAGCTAGAGATTGACCCGCAGGTTATTTTGGAATCGATTGGCGGGACTGGGCTTGGTGTCCAGATGATTCTGCAAACTGACTCGGCAGAATTGGATGCATTTGACCGCCGAAGTTCAATTTTTTTTGTTTTTAGCCCTCTGGTAGGCAGCCCCCTCACGACGTCTGCAAAATTTTCTGTTGTTTCCAAAAGCCCGTTGACGCATCGGATTAACGATTCGCTCGCGGGTAGTGGATTTGCAATTGCCGGCAAGAAAACGGGATTTGACGTGATTGAAGTCACTGGCCGTGCCAGTAAACCGGTTGTCATCATTGTTGAAAATGGGTCAGTCAAGTTTGAACCGGCTGACACCTTGTGGGGGAAAACGGTCACGCAGGCAGAGTCGGCTCTTAGATCCAAATACGGGCCTAAGTTTCGCTCGGCATTGATTGGCCCGGCAGGGGAGAACAAAGTCCTCTACGCAACAATTTCGCACGATGGGCGACATGCCGGCAGAGGCGGCAGTGGAGCGGTTCTGGGCGACAAGAACATCAAGGCGATTCTGGTTTCTGGAAATCGCTCTGTTTCCTGGGCTCATCCCCAGGAATTGAATCGATTTGCCAAGCAGTTGTCGAAGCGGTCGTTCGGCCCTGCAACCGCAAAGTACCGGGAGCTAGGAACCGCTGCAAATCTGCTGGTATTTAATCGGTTGGGGTGCCTGCCGACCCGTAATTTTCAGGAGAGCGAGTTTTCTGGAGTAGAGCAGCTTTCACCTGAATCGCTTCAAGTCGAGCGGGAAAAGGTGCGGAGTTCTTGCGTGGCTTGCACGATTGGCTGTGAACACCTTTACGGGATCCATCCTCAAAGCTCCAAAAAACCTGCAGACAGAAAAGTGCGAATCGAATACGAGAGCCTGTTTGCGTTCGGACCGCTCTGTGGTATTTCGGATCCGGAGACGGTACTCAATGCGGTGAAACTGTGTGACGAATATGGAATTGATACGATCAGTACAGGCGGTACGCTGGCTTTTGCGATGGAATGTTCCCAGCGGGGCCTGTGGAAGAACGAACTTAGTTTCGGGGACGGCCAGTCAGTATTGGAATCGATCCATCGAATTGCGAAGCGGGAGGGCAGGGGAGATGAGTTGGCCAATGGTTCACGACAGCTTGCAATGAGTATTGGCCAACAATCAATTGATTTCTCACCTCAAATCAAGGGCTTGGAAATCCCGGGATACGATCCTCAAAAACTGACCACGATGGCACTGGGATTTGCGGTGGGGACAAGAGGCGCTGACCACAACAAAAGCGGTGCTTACGAAGTTGATTTTCAAGAAGACCGAGAATCGTCGAATCCTTTTTCAGGCTCAACGATCGAAAAGGCAATCGCCGCCGAGGACAAATCTTGCATTATGGATTCGATGATCGTCTGTAAATTTCTGCGAGGTTGCTTTGAGGACTTCTTTTCGGATGCAGCTGAAATCCTTCGATTGGTAGCCGGGTTTGACCTGTCGGCTGCAGATCTTCGCGCCACGGGCCAGCAGATGGTCAATCGAAAAAAAATGTTCAATATTCGGGCGGGTTGGTCACCGGGCGAGGATACTCTTCCCCAGCGATTTTTTGAAAAAGTGGGAGGAAAACGCCGGTTTTTTTCCCAGAAAACATTGGCTGCAGCGATTAAACAATACAATCTGAAACGGGGCTGGACGCCGGAGGGTTTCTTGGAATAGGTCCAAGAGAACCTAGTGAAGCGATCACATGGTTCGGGCCCTGCAGGCAGATCGAGGATTGGATATTCAAGTTAGGTAGTCTGATTGGAAACTAGAAACATGAAAAACGTTTTGAAGCATCGGGTCAGTCGATCCGCCGCCTCGCTGCTGGCTGCTGTCATTCTTTTGATCAGTAGTTGCAAAAAATCAGCTGAAATTGATGAAACTCAAAAAACCACTGAATCGGCGGTTGCTCAGGGGAAATTGGAGAAAAACCCGGATCCCATTCAAACAGAGGAGAGCAATCGTTCCCAAGATAAAACGTTGATGGAAAAAACATCAAGCGTGATCAAAAACGCAACGGACTCCAGCCTAGAGGCCGCAAATCATGCCGGTGGTTGGATCAAAGACACGGTGGATTCCTCTCTAGAGAGTAGCCGGCAGGCGACGCTGGGTGTCGGAAAAAGTATCCAAGGTATTTTTCAATTGGCAAAGGAGCAGGGAACAACAGCGGCGGGTAACGTTGTGGATTTTGTGAAGGAAGATATTGCGAAGCTTGGCACCTGGGAATACACCGCTCGAACGGTCACGAATGAGGATCCCTTGGAAGTGGTGGAAATTCTCAATTGTCTGGGCAAAGAAAAGTGGGATTGTTTTTGGGTCGACAAACAAGGTTCTCAAACCACCCTGTATTTTAAGAAGCCATCCCGGAGCTATACCCGAAGTATTCCCTTTAAAGATCTGATTCGTTATTTACCAGAACTTCAGGCGGGCGGCACCGAATAGTAGTTTCCCAGGTGGAGTTTGCTTCGTAGACAACTAGTGGCCGCACTAGCCAATCACTTGCTTGATGACCTTGCCCTCAACATCCGTTAAGCGAAAGTCTCGGCCATTGTGGCGAAACGTTAGTTTTTTGTGATTTATTCCCAAAAAATGCAGGATGGTTGCATGGAGATCATGGATGTTGACGCGGTCTTCAGCAGCTTTGTGCCCCACTTCGTCTGTCGCCCCATAGCTTGTGCCCCCTTTTGCACCACCGCCGGCAAACCAATAGGTGAAAGCGTGGGGATTATGGTCTCGCCCCGGTTTGGCAGACTTTTGCGCGAGGGGTAGCCTGCCGAATTCGCCACCCCAAATCACAAGCGTGTCCTTGAGTAATCCCCGTTGCTCCAAATCGGAGAGTAAACCCGCAATGGGTTGGTCTGTTTCAGCAGCAAATTGGCTGTGATTTCCCTTGATGTCATTGTGGCCGTCCCAGCTGCGTTGATTTTCCATGCCTCCGGAATAGATTTGGACAAACCGTGTGCCTCGCTCCACCATTCGCCGTGCGATTAAACACTGTTTTGCGAAATGGTGACAACTCGGGTTGTCCAGCCCATATAATTTTTGGACATGTTCCGGTTCGCGTCCAATATCGAGTGCCTCGGGAGCTGCCGATTGCATTCGGTATGCCAGTTCAAAACTTTCGATGCGGGCGACCAGTTCCTTTTCAGATGCCCGGTCTTTCAAGTGTTGTTCATTGAGTGCCCGGAGTAGATCGAGTTGGGCTCGTTGCCGATCGTCACTCAGATTCACGGGTTTTTTCAGATTGTCAATCGGTTCACCTTGAGGTTTTACCCACGATCCCTGGTAGACACTTGGCAAAAATCCGGCTCCCCAATTCAGGGAATAACCTTTGGGGAGTCCACGACCTTTAGGGTCAGACATGACCAAGAATGCCGGCAGGTCGCGACTTTCACTGCCGAGGCCATAGGTTGCCCATGAACCGACACACGGGTAGCCCATTTGGGTAAACCCTGTATTGGCCATGAACAATGCAGGACTGTGGTTATTGGATTTTCCGTAGCAAGAATGCACGAAAGCCATTTTGTCGACATGTTTCGACATTTGCGGAAAAATTTCAGAGACCGGTTTGCCACACATGCCCTGCTTTTTGAATTGGAACGGTGACTTCATCAGCCCGCCGACGGAATTGGAAAAAAAGCCGGTGAACCGGTCAAAACCATCGATCGGTTTTCCGTGATTTTTTTCCAGCTCTGGTTTGTAGTCCCAGGTGTCGACATGACTTGGTCCTCCATTAATAAATAGCCAGATGACCCGCTTGGCTTTTGCTTCAAAATGGGGTTTCTTCGCCGCCAACGGATCGATAACGTCGGGATTTTGAGGTGGCACAACTTCGTCCGCATTCAGTGTTCCTTCTTCCTGGAACAGCGACGCCAGCCCGAGCATTCCTGCCCCCAGCCCGGCTCGGTTCAATAGTTCTCGTCGCGTATAAATCATTTTCCAGAGGCTCTTGTCACTAGGAGGATTTGAGTTGAAGGGAAAGTCCGCAGTTCATCAACATCTTTACTGGATCCCATGGCCTTCACAGGACACGACCAAGCAGTTGTTGGAGGATTCACGGCGTTAGTCCACATAGATGAATTCATTCAGACAAAACAGGACCTGGCAAAAATCGGTCACTGCCATTTCCAGAGCATTTTTCTTTTTTTCGGTTTCGTAAGACAATAGCTGCCGTTGAATAAAACGCAGGTTTTTGCCCGATTCGTCAGCTGTGGGTTCTCTGGCAATGGCCATTTTAAATCCCATTTTAACGACTTGTTTCAGGTGCGAAGCCGAGACTTCGGAGTGCGCAGAGGACAGGAGTTTTTTAGCAAAGTCCGAGGCGTATTGACGAACGTTGGGGTTATTCATAAACAACAATGCCTGGGGGGCAATGGTTGTGCTCGGTCGAGATCCGGCGCTCGTCAACGGTTCGGGAGAATCAAAGATCTGCATCATCGGAATCAGGCGGCTTCGTTTGATCATGAAATAAATGCTTCGCCGTTTCATTTTTTCATCGAGTGTCCCTGGGCCATACATTCTCGGGTCAAGGTTCTTGCTGACCGACAGCATAGAATCTCGGATAATCTCGGCTTCTAATCTCCGGGGTGAGTAACGCCAGAAAAATTGATTCCCGGGGTCTTTTTCTGATCTTGCGCGATCGAAAAAACTGGATTGTCGATAGGTTGAGCTGGTGAGAATCGCTCTGTGAATTGATTTTAAGCTCCAGTTTTGGTCAATGAGCTTTTGGGCTAACCAATCCAAAAGTTCCGGGTGAGTAGGCCGCGCGCCTTGAAAACCAAAATCATTTGGGGTGGCGACAATTCCACGACCAAGATGTTGTTGCCAGATTCGATTGACAATGACACGTGCCAATTGATGACCGGCTCCTTGTTGAGTATCGGTTATCCAGTTTGCCAAAGTTGCGCGACGATAGCTTAGCCGAGTTTGCAAAGGTGGATTGACTTTCCAAGCAGAAATGTCGGCTGCCTTGGTAAAAACTTGTAAGAAAGCCTGCCGGGCGACACCTTGTTTCTGCGATGGATCGCCTCTTTTAAGGTAATAGGTTTGTGGGTAAAAGTGAGGGAACTTGCGGCCATCCGCATGGTGCTTTAAAGGCTTCAGGCCTTCGCTGGAGACCATGACCCGAGTTTTCTTCGGGCGGGGCTGTTTTGTCAGGTGGGCTTGGATTTGTTGGTGGAGCTTCTGCCAACCGTTATCGGAGGTCCGGTACCAGCGGAACAAGGCTTCGCGTTGTTGCGGGTCCGGTGTTCCCTGGGTTTGTTTTAGAATTTCAAAAATCTCGACAATTTTCTGTTGTTGAGAATCTCCGTCAAACCCTACCGGCATGGTTGCGTTGGTAATGGAAATTCGAGGTCGGCCGATACTGTGTTTGTGATTGACATCAAATCGCATGTCGATCGAAATTTCAGTTGCTTCGTCAAAGTCAGTTGGTGATTGGAACTCAAAAATTGCGGTGTGATTTTTTCCAAATTGGGGGTCGACCGCCCACCCTGTTTTTGGATTTGCATCGATCGATGAGGCGACGGAGAGATTGGCCGTGTTCTGTTGAAACGTGGCCCGCGGTCGGCTTAAACGAACAGGTGTTTTTTGCTCGGATTGGCCTACGGGATTCACTGTGACGGTTAACGTGCCCAACGCAAAATTTCCATTAACTGCCCGGCCTGGCCCGTTGCGCACGAGTGAATCGTGAGCAAGCGCTTCGACCCGAATAGCAGTGATCCCCTTGAGGTTGGTTTGGGCAACAAATTGATACTGGTCGAATTCGGGGTTTTTCCCTGAGGCCAATAGTGAGCCATCGGACAATTTTTTGAAAGTTGCGCCGCCGACAGAGGTTGCTTGATCAAAATCCAGGATCACCCACGTTGGCTTGAGCGGCTTAGTTTCCGGACGATCTTTAAGCCAATCTTCAAATTTCGGGCCAAGTGTTTGGTTTTCATAACTTTTCAGTTGTTTGACCAGTTGCTCATTTTCCTGTTGCCAGCGGCCCAGTTCTTTCCGGGTTTCAGCAGGGTTGAGTTCCAGTTCAACTTCACTGCGAATGGTCGTGCTAAATGTCGATAGAAATTGGTAATAATCACGCTGAGGTATGGGATCGAACTTATGGTCGTGACACCTTGCGCATCCAATGGTGATTCCCAGCATGGCAGTGCCTATTGTCGATGCCATGTCGTCCAGTTCGTCGTAGCGAGCGGGTTCAAATTCTTTTTCGGTTAGCTGGGTTGGAAACACGCCGGCGCCCAGAAACCCTGTGGCCATCATGGCCAATGGTTCTTGTGGTTTTAATTCGTCTCCCGCGATCTGCCATTGAACAAATTGATCAAACGGCAGGTCGCGGTTGAAGGCTTTGATCACGAAATCGCGATAGTGATAGGCATGAGGACGATCGTAGTCCTGTTCAAACCCATGGCTTTCCGCAAACCGGGCGACATCCAGCCA
>JAZABE010000310.1:0-1418 GCA_036137535.1 Planctomycetota bacterium
AGTTGGTTAGAGCATCGGATTGTGGTTCCGAGGGTCGGGGGTTCGAATCCCCTCGTCCACCCCTTTTATTTCCGGGTTCGCTGTCTGGGGAACTGGAAATTTTCTCGCGATAAACTCTGAAACCGGTTGGGATAATCGCCCAGCGACCAGTCGCGGTACTCGTTCGAATCTCCGGGAAACGTTGTCTGAATCATTCGTCTGGGCTGCACTTGGCTTGCCAGATTCCAGCAAGAACTCCATAACCAAGACAACCCGCAGAGGTTCCAACCACGTCCGCAATCCAATCACCCAAACTGGCATCCCGAGTCGGTATCAAGGCTTGGAGCCCTTCATCCAGCACACCATAGAGACTACAAATCAAAAACGTCAGGACAATCGTGGACCTCGTTTTACGGCAAGCTCCCAGCCAGGTCGCCAATAACAAAGCAAGACCTGCATAGAGAAGACAATGCATGTATTTATCTTGATTCGCGACCAAACCTTCACTTTGGGAACGCATCGGGAGGTGGGTCAGTAAAAAACCGAGCAGCCAGTAGCCCATCAAAACCAAAAATCGTACACGTGCTGATCTGAACACAGAGCCCGCCATAAACTGCGAAAAAAAGAAGTATAATTGGTTCTGGGGACTCTCGGGCAAAATGAAGGCAATATCCGGCTAAACCCTCGTAAAAATGAAGAATTCGAAATTCCGGGTTGGAGCAGAAATCTTCACAGGCGGTTCTCCCGAAATTTTTGGATCAACCTTCCGGGTCTCCAAAAAATCCGGCGTTCCATGGAAAAACCCCCGGAACTCCGACTGCGTGGACGGTTCCCCCTCCAAAGTGACCTGCAAACCAGTAAACTCTCGTCCCACTCAGACCGCCTAACCCAACTGGGACGCTATTTTACCACTTTTCAGATTGTCAGTTTTGACTATGATTAGGGGGCATTCAGTTTGGGCTTCCCGCTCGCCGAATGATCGAAGGTGACACCTGCCGGTTGTCACTAGAGGCATTTCAACCATCGACGACTTTCCCTTAGACTTGGGAAAAATTCATCTCACTGGAAACAAGAATCAACAATGACAATCGACAAAAGCTTAAAAATCAAAGCCGGTTCTGTGAGAAACAGAAATGTGCTGACTCGGGCTGAACGATATCAAAAGCTGGTGGACGACGGCAAATGGACCGAAGAGAGCAGTGTCCTAGGGATGCCCAAAGTCCGAGTTGAAAAACTCGCACTCGGTAAGAAGAAAAAAGCCAAATCTGAGGACGAGGGAGAAACCGCAGCGGATGCCAAGGACGAAGGAAAGAACTAACCTCGATCAAAACCGAACTTGAAAAAGCCTTGGCGGCAGCCGGGGCTTTTTTTTTGTTTTTTCTTGCTTTAGGTAGCAGCCACTAGGAATCTCATGAAAGCGGCATTTATCAACGAAACCG
>JAZABE010000311.1:0-4084 GCA_036137535.1 Planctomycetota bacterium
ATCCACTTGGGAAGCAAATGCTGGCAGCGGCCATCGTATTGCAGTTGCTGGGTGCTTTTGTGATTAAGAAAATTATCAACATCAAGGTGTAGCCAATGTTTGAGTTTGCAGGTAACGATCTAAGCCAGGTTTTGCCCTTCGCCGTCTTCGGTGGAGTTGTCTTTGGCACTTGGATGGTTTTCGATTTGGTTTGGCCTCATGGCTCCAAAACTGAAGATCGTTTGGAACGCTTGAATGCTAACCGGTCCACTGTTCTGGAAGAGCAAGCCGTTTCACTTGGTGGGTTATTGGAAAAAGCGAGTCCTGCTTTGGCCCGCCCCTTAGAGCCTCAGACCGAAAAAGAAGCAAACCGAATGCGTCAGAAGCTTTCATTGGCAGGGTTTCGTGGGGAAAATGCCATCACGATTTATCTGGGATTTAAAATGGCCTCGGCACTCGTGGGCCTGTTTCTAGGTGGAATTGTTTTGTGGGTTCAGGGTGATTACCAGGGGCTCAAGATTATCCAATGCTTGGGATTGGGAGGCTTGTTCTTGTTTCTGCCTGATTTTTGTTTGGGCATTTTGAGTGTTTCCCGACAGAAAAAAATCTTCCTTGAATTACCTGACGCGCTTGATCTGTTAGTGGTCTGTGTAGAATCGGGGCTTGGGCTGGACCAGGCCATGCGAAAAGTCACCCAGGAGATGAACGAAACACACCCGGTGATTTGTAGCGAATTTGAGATTTGTAACCGGCAACTTCAAATGGGAAGGGAACGGGATGAGGTGTTGAACGAACTGGGCCGCCGAACTGGAGTAGCGGACCTGAAGGCCTTGGCCTCTATTCTGATCCAGGCAGATCGGTTTGGCTCCAGCGTCGCTCAGGCGTTGCGAGTTCAAAGTGAATCGATGCGGACCAAGCGGCGCCAACTGGCGGAAGAAAAGGCGGCGAAGACAGCCGTCAAACTCATTTTCCCCTTAGTTCTCTTTATTTTTCCCGGGATTTTCGTTGTCCTAGTGGGTCCTGCAGCGATCATCATGATTAACGAGATGTTACCAGCGTTGCAACAGTAACAGATTACCCAAAGGGCCGTATCTAAAACTGGCAATGGGAAATCCAGAGGTGGTGGGAGTGATTCCGATAAAACTAACCAAGGGCGACAAGGATGTCAGTGGGCTAGAGGCAACCAGCTTATCCAGGGATAAGGAGATTGAAGATGAAGGTTTCGAGTTCGGGTCTACTCCTGTTCTGCCTGCTTGGTTTCGGTGGCATGGACGTCTACAGCCAGGATTGTTCACCGTCTGATTGGTGGGGCAGGTTTTGCAGCCAATTCCTACAAGACCAACGGAAAAATAACGCATTGCCTCAACCGTTTTCCAGCCAAGATCAATGGTCGGTCCGGCAGACGTTTTCGCCAATGTTGGCCAAAGGAGCCAGGATCAACCGGATTTTGGATTCCGTTCATTTCGAACCCAGCACTCATGGTCTTAACAGCGTCGGAAAAAAACGGTTGCGAGAGATTATCAGCCAGCAAAAACCGTTGGACATTTTGGTCGGCTCTACTCTGGATGCTGAAGTGGATAAGCAGAGATTGAGACAACTCCGGGCAGTGTTAGGGCAACTTGATTTTCCCGGGGATCGCCCTCGTGTTTCGTTGACGCACTATTTACCTTACCACCATAACGGATCCGAAAAATCAGATTTACGAAAAGGTTTTTGGGCTGCCCAAAAATCTCCAACGTTGGAATCGGTTGCCGGTGACATTTCCGGATCAGCTCAATAGTCAATTGACCAAAAATAATTTTTGTTTGCCGGCAACGCTCCCATTATTCAGCGTTGCCGGCTTTTTTTGACTTTAACCGGTTCAAGGTCAATGGGGATCGAATGTTGAGCGAGCGGAAATGAAATTGAGTCAATTGCTCTGGCGGTGGATGGGTGTTAGGTTGGCAATTTAACACTGAAAGGGACTCGATGAAATCAAGCTATTTGTGGACAACTGTCTTCGCCGCGATATTCCTGTTTTGGGGAGGGTTAGTGTATGCGTCGGAACCCGAAATTTTGAAATTGTGGCCCCAAGGCGCTCCTGGGGCGAAGGGGAAATCCGCGAATGATCAACCAACGTTAATCCTCTACCCGGCCAAGGAAAACCCCAATGGAACGGCCGTAGTAATTTGTCCCGGCGGTGGTTATGGTGGTTTGGCAATGGGCCATGAAGGCCATGAGATTGCCCATTGGCTCAATGGCCATGGCATTTCCGCCTTTATTTGTGATTACCGCCACCGGGGTAAAGGTTACGGGCATCCTTACCCGTTGATGGATGCTCAACGGGCGATTCGCACCGTCAGGGCGAACGCCCGAGCGTGGAAGGTTGATCCTGAAAAGGTGGGCATCATTGGGTTTTCTGCGGGTGGGCACCTGGCATCCACGTGTGCGACTCATGAATCTTTGGGTGATCTACCCAAAACGGACGCGATCAATCTTGAAAAATGTCGCCCGGATTTTGCAATTTTGTGTTATGCCGTCATTGGATTTGATAAACCCTACACGCATCGCGGGTCGCAGCGCAACCTGATTGGAAAGGAGGCTCCGGATGAACTGGTCAAGTTTTATTCCAACGAAGGGCAGGTCTCCGGGTTAACGTGCCCAAGCTTCCTCTGGCACACTGCTGAAGACCGGGCGGTTCCAGTCGAAAATAGTATTCAGTTTTTTTTGAGCTGCCAAAAAAACAAAGTGCCGTCTGCCTTGCACGTTTTTGAAAAGGGACGTCATGGGATTGGCTTGGCCAAAACCAATCCGACGGCCCGACACTGGCCGGATCTTTGCATCGGCTGGCTAAAACAACGGCAATTCTTGAAATAGCTAGTTTGTTGGGAAAGATGTGCCGGGGAGACCGACTTGCCCTCCTGGATCAACAATGCTTGAAACCGGCGGTTTCGGAGTTATTGAATCGCTGAATAGTCGGTCGCCTTCATGTAGATAGACTCTGGTCGTTGCTTGAGGAATGGGCCATCTTTTTGAGATTCTTTGGCAACTTTTTTCCACGCCGCATCTTTGATAAACGATTGCCAGGCGGATTTGGCTGAAGCTCTGTTGGGATGTTTGAGGATGTAGGTTAGTTGATTGCTAGAGGCAGGTGGATCGGTGGAGTGCCAATAGGCAACCGATTTCATTCCAAACCGGTTGAAGATCCCTATGGTGTGATCCCGAAAACGGGAATCTAATAATGGGAGTTTGTTGGGATGAGTTCGGTAGATCCTCAGTTCGAATACGGTTTGTTTGTCGATTTTTTCATTGGAGTATTTTGGGGTGTAATCGGTGGATTTCATAAACTCCGATTTGACGCTTTTGACGATGGGGCCAGTTTGCCGGGAAGCCTGATAGGCTTTTTTCCAGGCTGGGTCTGCGATAAAAGCGGCCCAAGACGTTTTGGCGGATTCGCGACTTTGATGTTGCAAAACATAAATCAGCGTGTTGTTTGAATGGGGTGGGTCAACCGGAACCCAATACCCGACTGATTTCATGCCATGTTTTTTGAATAAACGAACCGTGTGATCCCGAAACCTGGTATTCAAGGCATCGAGTTTTCCGGCATGGACAGTGTAGATGCGCAGTTCGAACACATCTGCTTGAAGGCTGGAAAAGGTCGAAAGAGACAACAGGGAACAAACCAAGAGGATGCGTGGGATCAAAGACATGGATTCTCCGAAAACTGAATGGGCGTCAACGATTGGAAACCGCTGCGCGTGGACAATGACTGCAGGGCCACAGGTAGTTTAGCGGATCCTGTAACGTTAAACTACATTGCAGAATCCAGTTTGAAACCACAGTTTTGGAGAAAGCATGATAGGTAGTTTGAAATTCTTGGCATTGGGATTGACGTTTTGGGGATTAGGCGGTGCGAATGCCGATCAACGGGCAAAGGCTGACGACTCGGGAAAAGCCCTGGGTTTTAAAATGAAGACCCTTGCCGGCAAGGAAATTTCTTTGGAGAAAAAATACCTCGGAAAAGTAGTTTTGTTCGTTAATGTCGCCAGCCAATGCGGATTGACTCCCCAGTATTCCCGGCTGCAGGCACTGCATACCAAATATTCGGGTAAAGGTCTGGCAG
>JAZABE010000312.1:0-2657 GCA_036137535.1 Planctomycetota bacterium
CCGGAGAGATGGCAGAGTGGTCGAATGCGCCGGTTTGCTAAATCGGTGAACGAGTCAAATCGTTCCACGGGTTCGAATCCCGTTCTCTCCGCTAGAAGGACAAGCCGTTTTACTCCGTCATAAGTAAAGCGGCTTGTTCTTATTCTTGCCGGCTGCTGGTCAAGGCTCGCCGGTTTGGGGCTTGGCTTCGGCTTTTTACCCTTGCGTCTCTTTCCTGCCCGTGGGACTCCTGTGTTCGGGAACCCCTTCATGGAGTGCGGAGCTAGTCCGGCGAGAATTCCTGGATTGACAGTTTGTTTCAAGTTTTTTGCGGTCAAAATCCTTGGAGAAGGAAACCTGCCGGAGGTGATGAACGATCGGAAGTGAAAAATTGACCCTGGAGGGTTGCGAGTGAAGCTCCAGCCTTCGGCGATTGGCAATCAAACTGTTTTCGGGAAATTGAATGGTCTATAATGGAACTGCTCCTGAAACTGGAGCGTTCATCAAGTTCTGTAAAGAGCCAACCGCAAAGAATTAACCCTAAAGAATCAAACAATCATGGGCATTTCTAGACGTAAGTTTCTCAAGGCCAAGGGAGCCGTTCTAACACTCCCCTTTTTACACTCTCTGGCCGGTGCCGAAGGTCATCAACGGGAAGCTGCCCCCAGCAAGAAGTTGGTGATGATGTACATTCCCAATGGAATTGTTCGGCGGTGTTTTTTCCCGGGCGAAGAATCCGCAGAGCTACCGGGCTTTGTTGGTGGCTTTAACGCGGACAAGACCAAGAATAAAAAACGGATCCAGAACAAACCGGGCATCTATGATCTCGACTTGACTTCGACAATGCAACCGTTGAAAGACAACCTGCAAGATGTCACCCTGATTACGGGTTTGGACCGGACGTTTCAGAACGGACAGGATGTCCATGCTCAAGGTGCTTCTTGTTACCTAACCAGTGTTTCACCGCGGCAGGCTGTTGAAAAAGGTTGGCGACATCCTAATGGCCGCAGCCTTGACCAGATCATCGGGGATCAGGTAGGCCATTCGACGATCTTTAATACGCTTGAAATCAGCTGCAACGGGTTTAAAGCAGCCAAGGAATCGATTTATTTCAATAATATTTCATGGTATGGGCCGGATAAGATAGCGCCTTCGATTCGTGACCCACAAAAACTTTACAACCGGTTGTTCTTAAAAGACAGTTATCGAAACCACGTTACCGAGGTGACTGACCTGGTCTTGGCTGATGCCAAATCGTTGTCTAAGAAGCTGGCCAAAGAAGATCGCAAGACCCTGGATGAGTTCATGACCATGATCCGAGACATAGAGATCCGGATTGTGAAACTCCAGAAGATGATTGCTGGGGCAGATATCAAGGTCGACAAAAATGAAATACTCCCACGAGGAAAGTACATCCGATTGCAGGCGGACCTGATGTTGCTCGCACTTCAAATGGGAATCACGAACGTTTGCACGTTCATGATTGGTCCGGAGCGGTGGGACGCGACGTTAATGTATGAAGGAGTATTTGATAAACCTGTTCAACATCACAACATGACCCACAATCAAAAAGGGAAGGGTTACCTGGAAGTACAAAAAATCGACATTTTTCACATGCAACAATATGCTTACGTACTTAACCGCATGAAGTCCATTCGGGAATCTGACGGCTCGACATTGTTTGACAACTCCATTGTGACCTACGGTGCTGGACTGGGGGATGGTGCGACGCATCAGTACTTTGACCTGCCGATGATTGTTGCCGGTAAGGCGCAAGGCCGAATCAAGCAGGGCCGGTTTATTCAATGTAAAAGCGGGACTCTGAATTCAAACTTATGGTTGACCATCGCGCAGTTGATGGGACTGGAGATCAATTCCTTTGCGGACAGTTCGGACGTAATCTCTGATCTCTGGAGCTAATAAAAAATTCAATAAAAGTGAGTGGTTGCATCGAGATGAAGAAGCCTCCCGTTATTGACAAGCGAACTGGCCAAGTCTTTGCGCTATTGATGGTCGTCGCGTTATTCCACCAACCACTGCTGGGGAAAGCCTCCGCTGAGGAACCTTTTGACGCGGTGATTCGCCCGTTTTTTAAAAAGCATTGCACGAAATGCCATGGCGAGAACAAGCAAATCAAAGGCAAAATCAATCTATTGGCAATCACGTCCGAGGAGCATTTGCTTTCCCAGCCGAGTCTTATCAGTGAGGCGATCGATGCTGTCGAATCACTGGACATGCCTCCGGAAACTGAACCCGCAATACCCGATGAAGTCCGAAAACAATTAGTCAGGACACTCAAAGAGGTTCTCAAGAAATCCGCTCCTGCCGAGAACCCCGTCCGGCTTCGTAGGCTGAACCGGTTTCAATACAACAATTCGGTAAAGGACTTATTCCGGTTAAAGATGGACCTGTTCAGGCTTTCGGAAAAACTCATGACCCGTCACACGGGTTACCTGAATGGCAAAGTGAAGAAAGTTCCCCAAGAAGTGAACGTGGCTTCTTATGCTCTGAATCCAAAAGCAGGCATGCGAGACGTCATGGCTTTTCCCAAAGATTTGCGGGCAGCGCATGGGTTTGACAATCAAGCCAACCAGCTGACGTTGTCTCCCCTGCTGTTGGATGCTTTTTTGCGGCTGAGTGTTTCAATTGTCGAAAGTCCAGACTTCAATGAACAAACG
>JAZABE010000313.1:0-2313 GCA_036137535.1 Planctomycetota bacterium
GGGTGATGTATTGTTGGTACCACATCTACCGGCCGGTGGGTCCAGATGCCAATCCTGAACTGGCGTTGACGCCAGAGCAACAGCGAAAGGCAAGGCAGTTTGTCGTCGATGTGCGTTGCAAAAAACCAATCATTATGATTGATGCTTACCACGATGCGGATGGGAATGCGATCTGCCCGGCGGCGACCGGTTTTACGCACCACATTAACCCCTGGGGAGACATCGAACCCTGCCCCATTGTCCAGTTTGCCAAGGAGTCGATTCACGATGATCGACCGTTGGCAGAGACATTCAATCGTTCGGAATTTCTGCGGGATTTTCGCCAGACCGCTGCCAAGAATACGCGGGGTTGTATCGTTTTGGAAAGGCCGGACCTGATTGCAGGTTTAGCAGAACGTCATCAGGCAAATGACTCAACAGCCAGAGGAACGTCGTTAGACGAAGTCAATGCTATGCAGCCCCGCAGAAGCCAGTACCACCCCGACATGGAGCCGATTCCTGAAAAATCCTGGGCTTATCGATTTGCAAAGAAATTTGCCTTTCACGAGTACGGGGTTTATTCCAAGCACTTTGAAGAGGGTGCCCACTGGATTGATCCTGCAAATGGTGAACGTTCCGGCAACGCTCGTTCCACAGAACCCCAAGTGGTTCAGATTTCGAGCTAACCGCGATTCCCGAGAAAGCCAGCGGTTAAGCCGTGCACGGAGCAGGGGGCAGTCTGTTTTTCTCTGCCCCCATTTTCCTGATGCTTGCACTGGTTACCTGTTCAAGTTTAGGGCAGGGCAATTGTCTTCAACTCGGAGCCCGATTCGGATTCAATCAAGATTACCGCGTGGGTCGTACCGAGTCCATCGAGCTGAGTGACCTCTTTGAGGTCTTCGATGGTCTGGTAAGTGACCCCGGCGGTTTGCCCACCACTGACCCGGGTTGTGATGGGTTCGACTTGGCTCACGCGCTCCAGGTTGACCTTCATGACTCCCCGCGATGAATTGGCCATCAAGATAAAATCTTTACCGTTCTTCTTGTAAACGACCATGTCCAAGGGGCGGTTGCGGTTGCCCAGTTCCGCCACGGTGGTTCCTTTGACCTTTCCGGTCCCTGACAGGGATTTGACCGGGATCCGGACCAGTGGCGTACAGGTGTAGGCCGCCAGTAAATTCATTTCTCCATTGATTTCATAAGCTGCAAAAGTGCGAACCGGCGAACGGGTTTCATATTTGCCGTGGGCCCCGTGATAAATTTCGATACTGCTTCCTTTGCTGACCTTGGAAAAGGGGTATTGAATTGCTCGGAGGTTCGACGCGAATTCTTCGTTGGAGAGTCCGGCAACATAAACTTGTCCATTGATAAATGCCATGTCCGTGATGGAAAACAAGCGAGGGTTTCCTCGACGGCTTTGTTGGCTTTTGGCCGCATTGGGAATTCTGGTCTGGGTGGATTTTGCCTTGGCCAATTCGAATTCCGAGATCTTGTTGGATTTGGCATCCACTTTGAGAATGATGGACTGGTTGTCCCGAGCCACCGACAGGTAAACGTTGCCATTTTGGGGATTGACCGCGAGGTCCCGAATCTGAATCTGGTTTTCCTGGGATGCCAACATTCCCGCGATGGTTTTTTTGAGGCCTGGCACGTTAACTCCGGGGCGAAGTGGGAGTTCTTGGCTGTCACCGGTTTCTACGGCGTAAATGGTTGCCGCCATTGGATCACTTACGAGGAGGATCCCCTTGGGGCCGAATGCGATGGGGCCCGCGGAGGTCAGTTCAATGGTGTTGTTGGACCAGCCTGGTTGGGATAGTAAAACAGTAGCCAGGGTGAACATCAGGGTTGAAAGGGAGTGACTTTTCATGTTTGTTTTTCTGGTTTGAAGGAAGTTGGGAATCCCGGACAGTTTCCAGGACGGTACTTTCAGTTGGACTGATTATCGAATGGTTGCTCGGGCGTTGCAATCGTGACCAGGCGGAAATGCTGCCCGTTTTTGAATGCAGCGATTGATCTTAACCTATTGGTGCCACCGGTTAGTCTGACTTCGATTGCCACTGACGGGGCCGGATCAATACGTTGGCTAAAAGGAGACCGGAAACCAGTGCGGCTGCGATAAACAATGCGTGAAAAGCCGATTGAATACCGGAAATGGTGTCTTCTTGAACCAGAGCTTGAAGGCTTAGAAAACCAAAAGAGCCAGGGACGAGAAACATCAAACCCGGGACTAACGTCAGGGTGGCCGGATGCTTGAACGCCCGCGAAACGAGGTTGCTGAAAACAGCAACCGAAAAACTGCCCAGGGCTGGACCCAGTTGAACTCCCAGTAAAGTG
>JAZABE010000314.1:0-2461 GCA_036137535.1 Planctomycetota bacterium
CACCGGGGTCCCGGTGGTTCAACCTGATCATGGTGCGTTTCCCGAGGTGATTCTAAGCACCGGGGGGGGAATCCTGTTTCCTGCTGAGGACACCAATGCCTTGGTGGATGCTTTGGCTCGGATCTTGAATGACCATGAATTGCGGAGTCAACTGGCGGAAGCAGGTTTCAAAGCAGTGCATGCAAGGCGAAACTCGCAGCACATGGCACGGTTGACATTGGACGTATTGCGTGCGCAGGCGGGATAAACTCGAAAGTAGCTGTTTGAATGAATGTTTTGATTAGTAACGACGATGGGATTGACGCAAGCGGGATTGCCGTGATGGAAGAAATCGCTTCTGAAATTGGCGATCCAGTTGTTTTTGCACCGTTTCAGCAGCAATCTGGTGTTGGGCATCAAGTGACCATTGATCGATCAATTCAGATTGACCAAGTGGGTGAGAACCGGTTTGCAGTCCATGGGACTCCCGCGGATTGCGTTCGCATCGCGGTCTCGGAGTTTGACTTTGATTTCAAGATGATGTTATCCGGGATTAATTCGGGAGGGAATCTTGGAGTGGATGTGTTGATGTCGGGAACGGCCGCCGCGGCACGAGAAGCCTCTTACTTTGGAATTGAGAGTTATGCGGTTTCGCAGTACCGAAGCAAGCAGTTTGTTTCAAACTGGGACATCTCAAAAGCTCTCGCTAGAAGAGGAATAGAATTTGTCAAAGGCAAGTCCGGTTCGGTTCAGGGGTTTTGGAATATTAATCTCCCGTGTGTCGCAGAGAGGTCCCAGCGGGGAAACGAAGTGCCAGTGAGGCTCTGTAAGTTGGACCGAAATCCCCATAAAATCAGTTATCAAAAGCAGGAGAATCGATTCCAATACGCCGGGGTCTATCAGGATCGAATACGCGATCCTTCATCGGATGTTGATCTTTGTTTTGGGGGTGCGGTCACTGTTACTCGATGTCAGTAATTCGGGTTGGAAATGTTAGGTTTTTCTGAAAAGAAGCCTCGGAAGATTCCGCTACCAGTGAATCTGATTACGAAATTTAAGGCTGGCTGATAAATAGAATGTTGAATTTGCAATCGAGCTCTTCTGGGAGATGGCTTGCCCAGGTAGACGAAAACTTGGAAGAAATATTGATTGATCATGCCCATTGTGAAAAAAAAGCTGCTGGCTGCGCAATGAACCTGTTGTTTGCGTATGTCGATCATCAGGACTTGGCTCAAGCGATGACGGAAATCGTCAACGAAGAGTTGGAGCATTTTAATCTGGTTTTAGAGCTGTTGAAAAAGCGGGGGATTGTTTTTCGGAAGCTGAAACCAAGTAGTTATGGCCGGCAGCTTAATGACTTGGTTAGGAAAGGTGAACCAGACCGCGCTGTTGACCGGTTACTCATTGCCGGTTTGATCGAGGCCCGATCTTGTGAGAGGTTTGACGTATTGAGGCGTCACCTTCAGGACAAAGAACTGTCAGATTTCTTTGGAGGGTTGTTTGAATCTGAAGCCAGGCACCATGCGGTTTACGTCAAACTGGCGAAGGGTTTTGCCAGTGATGAGGTGGTTAAAAGTCGGCTCTCTGAATTGGCGAATGCGGAAGCGGAGATCATTGCCAGAGGTGATCCGTACGCGCGGATTCACAGTTGAAAAATTGGTCGGTGAGCTTCTGGTATTCTAAATGGTTACGTGCTCAGCAGGAGTTGTGTCATGACGAAATGCCTTTTTTCCTTAACACTTGTTGGGTTGTGTGTGTGGCTTTCTGCTTGCAGTGGTGATGGTAATGTTACAGAGGAAGACGGGCTTAAGGGCTTGCCAGTTACGGTAGCGGACGTCGATAAGTTTCGTAAAACTTTGGATCAAGTTGTTCTCGATCGCGATCACGGGAAATTCACCAAGATGGTGTCCAAGCCTGATTGGTTTCGAAAAATATTTCAGGGGCTGGATATCTCTTCGGCAGTGCAACGGGATGTTGAGTCTGTCATTAACCGGGCAGGGAATGTCTCCGCGTTGGGAAGGGAAATATTTGAAAGCCTGTCAAAACAGGGTCGCTATGAATGCGTTCGAGTTGAGGTTGCTGGCAAGCAGAGATCTGTGATTTATCGGTTTGTCCAAGCGAACACCAAGGTCGTCCGCTATCATCGGTACGATTTGGTGCGAACGGCCAGGAACAAGATTTGTGTCGAAGATATCTATTTCTATGTCGAAGATGAGTCGTTGGCTTCTCTGGTTCGTCAACAGGTAGTCCACCTGTTGAAATCCAAATCAAGGCTGGAGCCTGGTGGTAAGATCGATTGGCCGCAGCAAGTCGATTTGTATCCCCTTAGCACGAATGAATTCAAGAAATTGAATGAGCTTATGGTTGGACAGGATTGGAAGCAATCGTGGAAGAAGATCAATAGTTTCCCGGAAACAATCCGGGGGTCAAAGATTGTTCAAATCAGAAGATTGTTGGTGGCAGGAAAACTTGGTGAAGAAAA
>JAZABE010000315.1:0-4391 GCA_036137535.1 Planctomycetota bacterium
AGCAGGGGCACCTTGTTTAACAAGTCAACAATTTGGGTTTTGAAACCCGAGTAAAACGGGTTGGCTCGAAGCCGGTCCATATAGGATCCCAATGCACCCACGCGGGGGCAGATTGACATTGCGTTATCATTGAGAATGACCATGAACTTGGACATGTCTTTCGAGTTATTCATTGCTTCGTAAACAATACCCGACGGAAAGGCTCCATCTCCGATCACCGCGATGGAATGATTGTCGCTCTTGCCCATCAGGTTATCGCCGCTGCGGAGTCCCAAGGCCGTGGAGACGCTGCATCCGGCGTGCCCGGTCATAAAAAGGTCGTAATCACTTTCATTCGGGTTGGGGTAACCCATTAACCCGCCGGGGGTTCGCATGGTTTCAAATTGCTTGAACCGGCCAGTAATCAGTTTTTGCGGGTAGATTTGGTGCCCTGTGTCCCAGATCAACCGATCGTTCAGGAAGTCGAACTCCGAGTACAACGCCAGGCAAAGTTCAACCACCCCGAGGTTGGAAGCAAAATGGGCTGTTCGGTTATTTAGCAAGTTGCATAGAACTTCCCGGATTTCCTCGGCGACTTTATTGAGTTCGCCCAGCTTCATGTCTTGTAGCTGTTTTGGAGATTCAATCTTGGGCAAATATTCTAGCATTCGATTAAAAAGTCCTATTCAGAATGAACTGCGCCAAGCCGACTAATGGCTTCCCGGCATCACCCAGTGTGCGAGCAATGTCGATCGACTCGCTGATGAGCTTCGTTGCCTTGTTGCGACTTTCTTTGGCACCAAAAAGACGCACATAAGTTAATTTCTCAGATTGTTCGTCTTTGCCAAGACTCTTCCCCATTTTCGTTGCATCGCCTGAAAAGTCCAACAGGTCATCAACGATTTGAAAAGCCAGTCCGATTTTTTCACCAAAAAGCCTCATTTTTTGAGAGATCTCGGCTTCGGACTTGGCGATCAAGGCGCCAAGAACCAGGGAGACTTTTATCATCGCTCCGGTTTTTCTCTCGTGTATTTTTTTGAGATCTTCAGCTGAGAGGCCGGTTTTATTTTCAGCGGCAAGGTCATCGACTTGTCCCCCGACCATGTTTTGAGCGCCGGCAGCGAACGCCAGTTCAGCGCAACAGTTGGAGGCAATTGCAGGGTCAATTTCTCGAGCCAGGATTTCAAATGCCTGAGCTAACAAGGCATCCCCGGCCAGAATTGCATTCGCTTCTCCGAACTCGATATGACAACTTGCTTGCCCCCGCCTTTTGTCGTCATCATCCATTGACGGTAAATCATCATGGATTAACGAATAGGTGTGGACCATTTCCACGGCACAGGCTGCGGGCATGGCATCTTCAGCTGAACCTTCGCAAGCTTCGGTTGCCAACAAGACCAAGAGTGGACGCAACCGCTTTCCCCCCGCCAGCAAACTATAGCGAATTGCCTGGTTCAGCACTTCCGGGCAACCCGGTTTAGGACGTGAATAAAAATCGAGTTTTTGTTCAACCTGTTTTCCAAGAATTTTTTGCTTGTCTAAAAAACAGGAAACTAGATCTTCTTGTTGAAAGCTGTCTATCGTCAATAGCCGGTTTAGGGGTGTAAAAAATTAGAGTTGGAAACAACGGTCTATTTTAAAACAATGTTCCTGAATCGTCTACGTTGTCGTCTGTGTTGGATTTGATCTCTTTTGAGTCAATTTCACCCGGTTTGTCGGGTTGAGCCGCCGACCGTTTGGTTGACCGACTGTACAAATCAGAGGCGTCGGCATCAAACGTTTCAGCAGAAGGATTCCCTTCTTGATCCAGCCCGGTCAACAAGCGAATCCGGTTTTCTGCAGTTTCGAGAACGGTATGGCAGATTTTCAGGTTTCGAATGCCTTCTTCATACCTGGATAGAGAATCAGAAAGCGAGAGGTTTCCACTCTCCAGTTCTCTGACAACGTCTTCCAAGTCAGCGAGTGATTTTTCAAACGATAGAACCGTTTCGGGTTGAGGTTGCTCTTTTGATTTTTTCTTTTTTGCCATGCCTTAGATTTTTCACCCCTTTGGGATGCCGCCTACTTGGCAGCCGTGCGAAAACCACAAAAATACTTCTTCGTATCGTATCCCGACTTTTTGGTTTCTTCAATCAACCCGATCCGGGGGTAGTCAGTGTCAGACGAACTTTTCAGTGTGAAAGACCAGGTGGTTCTGGTTTCCGGCGGAAGTCGTGGAATCGGCAGGGCAATCGTGGCCGAATTTGTTAAGCGGGGGGCAAAGGTCGTGGCTACAGGGCGGGATGAGAATGCCCTGAAAACCACCGAAGCGGAAGCCAGCTTTGCAGGGAATTCGCCGAGGGTTGTTGTTTGTGATGTGTTGGATCAATCTCAAATTATCCGGACCGTCGATGAAGTTCTAACGGATTATGGGCGGATTGATACACTGGTGAATTGTGCAGGGGTCAACCGGCGAATGCCAACCCTGGATTTGACGGAGGAAGATTACGATTACATTTTCGACATTAATCTCAAAGGAGCGTTTCATTTTTCGCGTGCGGTTGGCCAGCAGATGATAAGGCAGGGTGCAGGGTGTCAAATTAACATTGCATCCTTGAACACGGACCGTCCCTTGCCCAATGTTGTGCCATACGCGGCAAGTAAAGCTGCATTGGGGAACATGACCCAGGCCTTGGCGACTGAATGGGGTGAATTTGGCGTTAGGGTTAATGCCATAGCACCGGGATTTATTCTGACGGACCTTACCCGAAAACTCTGGTCCGACAAGACAATGCACCAATGGGGAATTGCCAACACACCGCAAAAGCGACTCGGGGTTCCCGAGGACATGGCGGGCACGGCGATTTTCCTGGCATCCCAAGCTTCCGCGTTTATGACAGGGCAGGTGCTTTATGTGGATGGCGGATTTACGGCCGGGTTTAGCTGGCCCATTCCCTCCTGAATCGGGCGGGCTTGTTTCGGGGCCTTGTCTGCCAGAGAAGACGATGGGCCGGGGAGATCAGGGGCCAGGCTGGCCGGAAGTGGGATCTGCTGGTTCCGACCGGTTGTCGGACGCCTGTTCCCGTCGTCTTTGTAACCGGTCGCTGATCAAGAAAGGAAGATAGATCAGGATGAAAATGCCGGCCGCAAGGATCTGCCCCCCGAAGATGTACCATGGCCATTTGCCAAACCAATCGAGGGGGGTGGGGACATCGGGTTTGTGGCAAACGTAGAAGTAGTTGGCATGGACGTATCCCATTAGGTGTAGCAACCCGTTAATGAGTCCCACTAAAACGGCGTAAAGGTTCAAGGCAATGAACGCCGTGAACAAGCTTTTGCCTCGGGGACGCATTCCATACACAAAAGTTGCATACAGGGCGGAACCGACTAATCCAACGTGCAAAATCCAGAAGGCAAAAAACGCGTAATGCGGAAAGGAGTGCTTGAGTTCCGGTATTAAGCAAGCTGCCAACGTCCCGGACAGGATCCAGAAGAAAAGCACTTCGTACGCCAGGTAATTTCGTTTGTGGAGGACTAGCCAACAGCTGATACCGCACACGTTGCACAGGTGAAATGGCAGATGTTTTTTGGGTTCAAATCCATGCCGAATGGCATCAAGGGAAATAAACAGGAAAAAATAAATCGTGATAATGGCGTAGCCGATTAAGGCTCCTAGGAACAATTGCCGCTGTGGGGAGCATTTCCGAGCGTATAGAATCACCCATAAAAAAAAGAGGGTGCCGGAAGCTAAAACCATGAAGTGTTCGACCGTGAACGGTCGAAACGTGTAGTTCTCAATGAAGAAGGCATCCAGCATTATTGATTTTCAGGCAAAAAATCGACGGTAAAGGCTTTTCCCAGTTGAAAGTCCGGTTTGAGCATCCCGATCGATTGAAGTTGGCTAACCAGGTCATTCCAACGTTTTTCAGTCATTGAACCGACCGAGTGGCTGGAGTCCGGTTGGCAAAGCTGACTGGCCGCGGTTGCACCCTCATTGAGAGCCTCCAGGTCATGCTCCTTGTTTAGCTTTTCCATTTCCGTGTTGGCTGGTTTGGGATTGGCAATGTAATCGATCCATCCCTGTTGAGTTGCCTTGACGAATTTGTGAATGAGTTCTGGGTGTGTGGTGAGGTATTTTTCGCTGACAAACAAACAGCTTGTGTAAGGGTTGAACCCCAAGTCTGAAAGCATCAGTGAGACCGGGCGGGCACCCTTGCGTTTGACGAGGATGGGTTCACTGATGCTATAAGCCTGTTGAGCATAGGATTTGTCCGCAAGAAATGAGGCATTGCTTCCGGAATAACTAACCAGCTTGACGTTTTTCAGCTCGACTTTTTGCTGCATGAATTTGTAGAACGCGGTGTCGGAACCGACTGCCAGGGTAACGCCCTCGAGGTCTTCAAATCTAGAAATTCCCGATTCCTGGTGAACCA
>JAZABE010000316.1:0-2291 GCA_036137535.1 Planctomycetota bacterium
AGTTTGTCTACTCCCTCGAAGAACCAGTCGCACTGGACGAACCGACCGAGGTTGACGCTACAGCCAACCGTCGCCCGCTGACTTTTGTCGGTGCCACTCTCGAAGCCCTTGACGAAGCCATGGCAAAAGACCCCAACATTTTTGTAATGGGAGAGGGAATCGGTTCCCGAGGGGGCAATTTCACAACAACCCTTGGGCTTTATGAAAAATACGGGCAGGAACGACTGTGCGATACTCCGATCTGCGAACGGGGATTTGTCGGGCTTGCATGTGGTGCCGCCATGACCGGCACCCGCCCAGTCATAGACTTTATGTTCATTGACTTCATCAACGATGCTTTCGGAGAGATGATCAACCAAATCGCCAAGATGCAATACATGAGTAGCGGACGACTCAAGATGCCTGTCCTACTGAGGGGCTGCGGGGGCATCGGGCATTCCGCGGCAACTCATCATTCGGGTCTCTATCATTCTATCTACGCTCACATTCCCGGACTGCGTGTGGTCATGCCCTCTAACGCCTTCGATGCAAAAGGGTTGTTCACGCATGCATTACGAACCTCAGATCCAGTTCTTTTCCTGGAACACCGTGAACTCCTTTCCCTAAAATGTCATGTTCCCCAAGAAAATTATGAAATTCCATTTGGAAAAGCCCGTGTCGTTCGCCAAGGATGTGATGTGACCATCGTGGCGATCTCCCTGATGGTCCAATACGCCAAGACGGCAGCAGACTGTCTTCAACAGCAAGGCGTCGAGGTCGAGATTGTTGACCCGCGGACAATTTCACCACTGGACATTCAAACGGTGCTGAAGTCTGTTGCAAAAACCGGTCGTTTACTGGTGATCGACGAAGCCTTTGCCGCTTGCAGTGTCGCCTCAGAAATTTCTGCGCAAATTGCAGACCTGGGATTCGATTACTTGGACGCGCCCATTAAAAGACTCAACGGTGCTTTTACCCCTACCCCCTATGCGCCTTCACTGGAAAGCAATGTCATCCCTACCAGCGAAACTATCCAACAATCCATTTTGAAACTGCTTAACGAGTAACCCATTTCACCCACACCCGGCAAACCCCAATGGCTGTTTTAATCAAAGTTCCTCGACTGGGTTGGTCCATGGACGAGGGCACCTTCGGCGAATGGTTGCAAGGAGAGGGAGCAACCGTCAAACCCGGTGACCTGCTCTTCACTCTCGAAGGCGACAAGTCATCGCAAGACATTGAGTCTTTTGACTCCGGCAAGCTGCACATCCCCGAAACCGCGCCCCAACCGGGTGACCCGGTTCGAGTCGGGCAACCTCTGGCATTCCTACTGGCAACCGATGAAAAACCGATGCCTTTACCCCAATTCGACGCTCAGCCTCAGGACGCCTTCCAAACAACTTCAGAGGTCTCAAACCGAGTTGCCGGGCCCGCTTCCCGTCGACTTGCACGAGAAATGGGCATAGATCTTCAGAACGTCCCAACCCCCGATCCGAAAGGCCGCGTTACCCGAGAAGACCTTCAGCGACTTCAAACAAAACCGCTTCCATCTCCAACCAACCGTCCCTACCGAAAAACGTCTACACCCAGGGCACGTCGCACCGCCCAAGCACTCGGCATCGACATCCGGCACGTTAAGGGAAGTGGAACCAATGGACGGGTCCGTGAAAGAGATCTCCAACAGTTGCCACCCGATCGCCACGCAGTTGAATTGGTTCCCCAGGCGGAGGGAACCTGGCAAGAACCAGAAAAAATGCGAATGGTCATCGCCCGCCGACTGTCAGCCAGTTTCAACGATTGCGTGCCAGTCACCTTAAACACCAAAATCAACGCCGGTAATTTGGTGAAATTTCGGGAATCATTGACTTCCGGATCCAGTGAAGACCAACCGCTCCCGAGCCTGAACGACATCTTGCTGTGGGTTACGGCCCAAACACTCGCGGAAAACCCAACACTCAACTGCTGCTGGATTAACGACCAACTTTATCAATATGGCCCCATCAATATTGCTTTCGCAATGGATACCGAACACGGTCTTTGCACACCGGTCATCAAAGAGGCTCACCAAAAAACTCTTGGGGAAATCGCGACGGTTTCGAAACAATTGATTCAGAAGGCCCGCCAAAATCCCTTAAGCGAATCCGAAATATCTGGCGGTACATTCACGGTATCCAATCTGGGAATGTATGGCATCGATCATTTCACGCCGATCATCAACCTGCGGCAAGCTGCCATTCTGGGTATCGGCAGAATTCTAAACGAGCCCGTCATTGAAAACGGAAAATTGAAACCCGGAACAACCTTGGCCCTGA
>JAZABE010000317.1:0-1792 GCA_036137535.1 Planctomycetota bacterium
GGTAACCCTCTGGAATTGGAGAATCAACTGACTCGAGGGGATTGGGAATCAACGCGACCGGCTGGTTCGCCAAAAATTCCTTAACCCCCAATATCCCCAAGGCTTGCCGTGGTAGTGTTTTCAAAAATTTCCAGGCAAGAAACCCGTAATTTTCACGGTGATTCAGCAAGTGCAAATCAGTCCTACGCAATTTCTTTTCGCCGGCTTGATCCGGGTCACCAGCTGCAGATTCCATCGCATGGTAGGCAGTCAACCAATCTGAAACCACCTGAAGGCCACCAATCCCGTCCGCTGCGGCATGGTGAGTCAAAAAATTCAAACTCGACCGATTCTCGCAGTGAGCCCAATGGAGCTGTCCGCCACTTTCCTTGCTCAAGTCAATCTTTTTCACGAAAGGTTGATCGAGATAACGTTCTGACAGCCTTTCCGATCGACCAGCCTGGCAATCAACCCAAACCGGCTTCCGCCTCCTCAAGTCCACCGTCGTGTTAAGTAATGGATGGCGCAAACCCACTAACCGATTAGCGGCTAAAAGCAGCGGCTCACTGATTGGACCGGTCAGATTCAAACGACAGCCTATCGTGTTTGGGTAAGCTGGGTAATCATCAAAAAACAAGAACTGTTCGAAACTCGTAAGCTTGGAAGGCAGCTTCATTTCTTCACAACGTCGGTTCGGGAAAAATCACCAATTAAAAACTCAGGGGACCGGTTCATGCTTAGCCAAACCTCCACCATTCCAACACCCAGATTCCTTGGTGAAGCAAGGCGAGGCGGGACAAATTCAAAACAAAACCCTCGAGGTTCCGACCAAAACCGCAACGGTTGGCTAAGCAGCAAAACGCGACTGGTTTCGGAAATTTTCCGCGATAACGACTGCTGACAAACCAGCCTCCAAAAGGCGTTCAAAAATCGAAATGGCAACAGATTCATCTCCACAGAAATCACTCACAATAATCGCACCATCGAGGAAACCAACATGACACGTTTTCTCAATCATTAGATTATTGACATTACCGATATCAATAATTGAATAATCAAACTCTTTTTTCAAATGCGCCGAAATGCCCGTGAATTTCTCGAGAAGGAGCCTGCGTTTCGAAAACAGGTTTGTTTCGCGCTTGAGTGGCAACAGCATCAAGTCCTTCTGTTTCTCGCGTACTAGAAACTCTTCGAGAGAAGCACCCTCTTCGTTTAAACGTTGCCAGCCCTCTTTCAGCTTGATATTTGCTCGTTCCTCAAGAGTTGGGTTTTCAGTATCCAATTCGGCTAACAGCACTCTCGATTGCGTATCAGCAAGCAGGTGGGCCAAGCAAGTCGCCAGTGTCGTTGCTCCTTGATTAGGATGAGAATGAATCACTCCAATTCGCGCACCCTCGCCCCGCTTATTTTTATTAAGCTTCAACGATTCGATAATTTGAGAGAATCCTGCGCTTTGTTGATCGCACAACTTGCGAACCGTTTCAGACCACCGGAACTCATTAACTTCCCAGGCTGGCTCAATTTCAGCCAATGGGTTTCTCAATGGGCAGGGCGGTATGTCACCAGCACAACCCGTGGGGCCTGCAATGTCTTCATTCGAGGTAAACCGCTGAGCAGACGCAGGTTGGGCAACCACTGTCGAGCATTCAAATGCAAGCCCGTCAACCAAAGGTCGATCCGGCAATAAACCCAAATCCCCGTTAAACAGCTCGGTTTCGCACCCAGTGGAATACACGAAAGGCCTGTCATGAACCCCCATCACCAACTGAGTCTCGACACCTTTGCAGATCCGAACTGCCTGCTGGTGATCCAT
>JAZABE010000318.1:0-4207 GCA_036137535.1 Planctomycetota bacterium
GTCTACATGACCACGCATTTCGGGAAACAGATCTGAAACCCACCGTCCGGATTGCCCGGCCTGTCGGAAAGTCCAAGGCGATTTCATGATTTTTTGCTGGGTCTGTTTCTTGCCCGTTTTTGCAATCGTCCGATCATCGTTAAACGCGATCGACTCTCCGTGTCGACGGGCTAAAATCTCCTTGTAATCAAAGGAATCAACATGACTTGGACCGCCCTGCATGAAAAGAAAAATGACCCGTTTTGCACGAGGAGCAAAATCTTCTTGTCGCTCGGTTGAAAGATTCTCCGGGCCCCTAGACGACTGCCCTGACAACCGTTCGCCCAATAAACCGGCCAGTGCAAGACTACCAAATCCACAGGCTGATGATTGCAATAGATCCCGACGGTTCATTGGTAATTGGAGTTTTGAATCCATGGTATTTCGATACAGAATGTGATTGACCACTCGTGCTTTGCGAACGGGCAGAGGCGTCCCCTAGTATACATATCGGAAATCGATCGACGCAAATACAGCCTGGATGATCTGGGCCCACTTTTCTTGGCGAGTTGCGCCTGGGGATTTTTGCCCCTCCAGAAACTTCAAGGTAATGCTGATTTCTTCGGCCGTTGCATCCCGACCAAGCAATGTTGCTGTCATCAATTGGATTCTTTGGCGGTCATTCACTTTCTGGTTTCGCAGCATTAGCGCGGCCGTCTGTTGGGCCAAATCCATGACTTGCTCGCTGTTGATCATAAAGAGCGCCTGCGACGCCGACGCGCTGATATCCCGAGCGCCGACAACCATGCTGGGATTCGCAAAATCAAAAACGTCCAACACTTCCGCTACCGAATTTCGGAGAACCGGCCAGTAAACGGCTCGCCGACCACTGCGGTGAACATAGTTATAGTCGGTTTTCGTTCCCGCACGGATCTCAGAACCCGTAAGCTCCGAATTTAAATTACCGCTGACTTTCAACAGTCCATCCAAAATGCACTCAGCGTCTAGTCGTCGCCAATTCATCCTAGCAAGCAGACGGTTATCCAGATCCTTTTCCAGCTGCGCACCGTCGTCAGCGGAACTGAGCTGGTAAGTCCGCGACAAAACGATCTCGCGGACCAGGTCCTTAATCGACCACTGTTGTTGCAATTGCCGGGCAAGGTAATCCAACAATTCCGGGTGGGTTGGCAAGTCTCCGGCCGAGCCAAAATTATCTACACTGCGCACAATGCCCGCACCAATGAGCCAATACCAAATACGGTTTGCCATAACCCGGGATGTTAACGGGTTAGCGGGGTCAGCAATCCAGTCCCCCAGTTGCCGTCGACCACTTTCCTGTTTGGAGAATTCCCCGACTCCCGGTATCGGCAGCACTCTCAAAAAACCCCGAGGGACCCTTTTCCCTAGGTTGTGCACATCCCCACGCACGTGCACAGCAGTATCATCAATCTCCTTTTCCTCTTGAACGGCCATGTACAACTGTTGCTGGGGAGCGACTGCGTTGAGTTTCTTGAGCTGCTGTTCCAAGGCTGCCAATTGCGACTTTGATTTTTGAGCCTCTGCTTCTGCAGACGCCGCCCGCTTGGTCTCCCGGTCAGCCTGCGGAGATTCAACTTGATCAATCGGCAGGAATTGCACCGCATCTATAATCACATGGCCAGTGGTCTCTTTGGTTTCCACTAACACCCGGGCAGCCGATTCCTTTGTAAATGAGAAACGGCCCAACGAAACAAACCGGCCCAACAAAGGTGGACTCTTGGTTTGATCGACTTTCACGCTCGTCTGTCCATCGGCATGAAAAACGGTGACCGGAACCTTGCGAGCCCGGTTGCTACCGGGCGTGTAAGCTAACCGCACCTCGTAGGTGCCGGCATTGGGAAGCGAAGCTTTGAACAAAGCCCGTTTTTTCCCTTTGGCCTGGTTCAAATCATGTTGATAACCTTTGTCGATATAGTTTTTAGTGAACATCGACCGTTGCCACTTCCCAGTCAACTGAGCTTGTTCTTCGTCGACCACCACGCCCGGCAAGTTTTTCGATAACAGGGTTTTCGATGAGGGTCTTTTCTTTTTCAACGCAGCGATCTGCTGCTTCAAACCTGCGACCTGTTTCGCGTGCCGACGCCAGTTCGCTTCAATTTCTGGCGATTGCGGAAGCGGCGCCTCAATCCACTTTGAGACATTTGCATGGTTCAGTGTTTTCGTGTTTCTTAAAATTCCGGCGAGCGCATAATAATCCACGGTCGGAATCGGATCGAACTTATGGTCGTGACAGCGGGCACAACCAATCGTTTGGCCCAAAAAACCGCGACCAATGGTACTGAGCTGTTCATCGACAACATCCATCCGCAATTTGTCCTTGTCCTGGTCCTCCAGATTCGTATTTCCCAGGGTTAAAAAGGTTGTTGCAATCAAGTGCTGTTGCCGCTCTTGGTAGTTTGCAGCAGGGAGCAGATCCCCGGCAATTTGCTGCCGCAAGAACTCGCCATAGGATCTGTCTTGGTTGAATGAAGAAATCACATAATCACGGTACCGCCAAGCTTCTGGCAACAGAAAACCTCTTAGCGTAATTGACTCGGCATACCGAACCACGTCTAACCAGTGTCGCCCCCAACGCTCACCAAATTGGGGTGAGGCCAAAAGCTTTTCCACCAGACGCCGATAAGCATCTGGCTCAGGAGCGTTTACAAACTGCTGCTGGGCCGCCACCGATGGAGGCAATCCCGTCAAATCAAAGTACAGTCGGCGGATTAATACTCGCCGCGTCGCAACCTCGCCTTGCTGCAGCCCTTCTTGCTGAAGCTTACGGAGAACAAAACTGTCAATCGGACCATTTGCACGCCTGAAACTCGGTATTTCCCCAACCTGCAACGGTTGATAAGCCCAGAACTCCTTTCCCTGTTGAATATCAATTGATTCACCGTGGGCCAGTTCACCATTGCGAGGATCTGGCAACCCCATCGCGATCCACTTGCGAAAATCTTCAATCACTGCCCCAGGCAACTGGCCTTTGGGAGGCATCTCGGAGTTATCATATTCCAATGCACTGATCAGCAAACTCTCTGCTGGTTTGTTCAGCACCACAGCGGGCCCTGTGTCGCCACCCCGAAGCAACCCCTGTCTTGTGTCAAGAAACAAGCCGCCTTTCAGTTCGCCTTGTGCAGCAGCTTGCTGGGAATGACAGGAGTAACAGGACTGGACAAGAACTGGGCGGATTTTCGTTTCAAAAAAAGCAAGCTTTTTGGGATCAATGTCCTGAGCAATTCCACTCAAAGCCCCGAAGATCACTGTTCCGATCCCTAGTAGGATCATGACTTTTTGACGGCCCATTCCAAAGTCCAATGTTAAGAGCATCCCAGTAAAATCATCCAAGGCGCAGGCCGACTTCCCACGATTCAGCAACGCCAACCTCGACTCAAAACTCGAAAAACGATTCTAGACATGTTCTCTCAGTATAACCGATGATCGCGAGATGGGTCTTCACCATCTTTGCCACTCGACTTACCCGGACTTGCTGCCTGCTCTTTGCCACTGACGCCCCGGCACCTCGTGACTGACTCCCGCCCATTGAACTGGCAACAACGCAACTAAGTAAAAAACAGATTTTTTACCGAAAAAAGCCTTTTTTTGACCATTCTCCATCCACTGAACACCATGTGGTATCGCTGGCCACGCACTGTTTATGATTGCCGGCCATGGTAGACACTCCTAAGATAAACCGAAGCCCGCTTCAAACAATCTAATGGTTTGATTTCTGAAGGGAATCAGGGTTGGGTCCGCTTACGGTTATCGATAAAGATTTGCTAACCGTCATAACCGGGAGAAAGTCTACCCAAGTTGCGGACTGCACCAGACAAAACACCGAAAAATTCACTCGGTTTTTTTGACGTTGGGCAAAACATGATCTATGGTCTTCTGGCGAAAAAGCGTTCACTTCCATTTGAAGCTTATCGCCTCCCCACCGTGAACTGACTTCATTGCAAGTTCACATGAGATCAAAAGAAAGACCAATTGTTAACACAGAGTGATTTCAATGGTCTTCTTCGCTTCGCTAGTGCCGGACAGGGACGGGTCGTTCACAAACACCAGGAAGTTGCCAGTTCGCGAAGCAACCCCGCAAGCACCAACGACTTATCATGCACCAAGCGAATTTTCTTTCTGGAGCCCTACTACTGGGATGGGTCTGCTTTACAGGCCCGCTGAATGCTCAAATCAATACCAGTTCGGTTTC
>JAZABE010000319.1:0-1370 GCA_036137535.1 Planctomycetota bacterium
ATTTTTATTACCCCGCAAATTGGACACTGTTTGTCAATGATGGCGATGAACATTCGGGTGAAGAGGAAACCAACGAAGTCACCCTGCAAAGCCCAAACAGCGCCCAGCTAACCATTGCGATTTACGAACTTTTCCAAGACTCCGAGGAGCTGCTAGCCAGAACGTTAGACGCTCTTAAATCCGAATACGAGGATCTTGAAGTTGAACCAGCATCAAACCAAATTGGCGAACTCGAACTCAAGGGTTACGACGTCACTTTTTTTTATCTCGATCTGCTGGTTGTCGCTGAACTGCGATTAGTTGAACGGGAACACGACAAGGTCCTCTTATTGCTCCAATCGGAAAGCCGAGAACTGGATGAAACCCGAGATGTCTTCTCGGCAATCATTGTCAGCCTGCTCAGTCCTGAAGTTGCAGAAGAAGGCTAAACCCAAACCGGTCAACTCAGGACCGCTTTAACACCTGACTTTTGCGGCACCTCAAATGAACGCTTCCCTGGCGATCGCGCATCCGACTTCGGCCTACCCGGTAACCCTGATTTTGCTGGCGGTTTCTGCAACCATCAGCGCACAGAGTCCTGCCCCCCAACTGGGAACCCCTCACCCCACCCAGTCCTCTTACCAACTGGTTTGGCAAGATGAGTTTTCCGGGAGTAAACTGGATCGAAAAAAATGGACCCCCGAAGATGACTCGGTGATCGGCCAGTACGGCCACGGGAACGGAGAAGCTCAGGTTTACCTCGATGCTGAAGGACAGACCTTCCGTGTTGGCAACGGGCACCTAAGCATCATCGCAAACCATGCTCCTCAAAAACAATATCCACTTCGAGACGGACCCGGAGGCCGCCTACTCAAAAAGATTGACCATCAAGATTTTCAATCCGCAAAATTGACCACTCAACAGCAGGCGAGTTTTACCTATGGCATTTTTGAAGCACGAATCAAAAACCCGACCCATTCCCGCCATGGCCGCACCGCGATCCCTACCTGGCCTGCCTTTTGGCTGCTTCCCGAAACCCGCTCAGCGCCCTATTCTGGATACTGGGATCAGGCAGCGGCCAAGCGAAAATCAAAAGCCTCCAAAAGTAACTGGCCCTACAGTGGTGAAATTGATGTCATGGAAATGTCCGGCCGGTCCACCCGGCTTTACCATGCGGGCGCCGTGTATCACAATCACGCCAGCAACTGGACCGTGGGACACATCCGCTGGCACTCCCATTACCGACGGTTTGATGGCGTGATTGATCCGCGTCAATGGATTGCTGACCAAAAACTTGACCCCAATCTTCAACCAAAGAGTGGTCAAAGTTCCTACCCACAGGATTATCATATTTACGGATGTCACTGGACCCCCAAAAAAATCACCTTCAC
>JAZABE010000320.1:0-2500 GCA_036137535.1 Planctomycetota bacterium
CTTGCGATCATCCGTTCAATGAAAACGAAACAAACCGAACATTTCCAGGCCATCGATGAGTTGACTCGTGGTGATGCTCCGCGACGACCGTTTATCCGTCCGATCCTCGGCAGCGTCATCGCACAGCAATTGGGGCAAATCGACAGCCCGGTTCCCCAGTTTGTGCTGCTGGATCCCTGTCCTGAGGGCAATGAGTTCAAAGGCTTCAAGGCAGGAAATTGGGCTGGCTGGCTGGGAGCCGAATATGGACCCGTGCGAGCCGGTGGCAAATACAAACTCCCCAATGTTGATTTCCCGGAAAGCCTCTCGACAGCCGACCACGAGGATCGTGAAACCCTTAGAAAGTTCTTCAGCAAACAGTTTGAAAACGACCAAAAAAGCGAAGCATCAGCAGGATACAACGCAGCCTTCAACCGAGTGAAAGGATTGATGAGCTGCGCTCCATTGTTTGACCTGAACAAGCTGCCGGAAAAAGATCGTCTACGTTATGGACCCGGAGCTTACGGACAACACACATTACTGGCCAGACACTTGATCGAAAACGGTTCCACGTTTGTCATGGTCGCAAACGGCATGCCGTGGGATTGTCACGTGCTCAACCATGAAACCTACCAGATGCTTGTGCCAGAACTGGATAATGTCCTGTTTCAACTCGTTACGGACCTGAAAGATCGAGGAATGCTCGAAGACACCCTGGTCATCGCGATGGGAGAATTCGGCCGAACACCCTGGCTCAATGAGGCACGCGGTCGTGATCATTACCCCAATGCCTGGAGTTTGGCAATGGCTGGGTGTGGAATCAAAGAAGGCGTTGTTTATGGAGCGACAGACGATCTAGGAATCAGCGTCAAGGATCAACCGGTCGATAAACGCCAACTGTTCGCCACCATTTTTTCTGCGTTGGGCATCGATCCTCAAAAAGAATACGATCTCCCCGGGCTACCCACTTTTCATCGGGTGGAGCAAGGCGCCAAACCGGTCCAGGAGATCTTGTCATGAATACTCAATCCGAAAATCCATTGACTGCCGGGAAAAAATACCGCATTCCGACCACGGCATTGGGAGGCACCGTCTCGCAAGATGGGAAAGCGTTGCTAGTCGGTTGCCTGGATGGGATTTATGAAATCAATCTGGAATCAGGAAATTACAAAAAAATCGATTCGCATGACAACTATGTCTCTTCGGTTTGCCTGGCAAAAAACGGGCAGATTATCAGCGCGGGATACGACGGCAAACTGCAATGGTTTGACCTCGAATCTCAAAAAAGAATTCGTCAAATCACAGCTCACGATTTTTGGTCATGGCAGATGGCAATTTCCGCGAATCAAGAATGTGTGGCCACAGTCACCGGTCAATACATTGCTGGCGATTATGATTACAACCCTGCTGCGGAGACTGAACCCTCTGTCAAGGTTTTCGACGCCGACACCGGAAACGAATTGCACCAATTTTCGCATATTCCATCCGTGCAAGCCGTCGCGATTTCACCCGACTCGAATCACCTGGCTGCTGGAAACCTGATGGGCGAGGTCCGGGTCTATGACCTTGCAATCAACCAACAGGTTGCCCAATGGACAACACCCGATTTCACCAGCTGGGGGATCATCAAAAGCCACTGCAATATCGGGGGCATTTACGACATGCAATTTTCTCCAGACGGCGACCATGTCTATGTTGCCGGAATGGGAAAAATGCGGGATCCAATGGCAGGAAACGGACGGCAGTTGTGGCAAAAGTTTTCCTGGAAAGGGAAAACTCCTCAAAAAGTCGATGAAACCCACAAGGGCGAATCCGGTGAAGGGTTAATGGAAACCTTAGCCATCCATCCCCAAGGCAGACACTTTATCATGGCCGGTCGCTTAAGGGGCGGATCATGGAACGCCGGGCTGTTTGACATCGAAAGTGGCAAAATCATTCAATCTCTCAAGACCGGATTCCGTATTACCCAAGCAGTTTTTAACCAAAGTGGAGAAAAGCTCTACCTAGTTGGCGGTCAAGGCCAGCCTAAATCCAAGAACGGCAAGTTTTCAAGCTTCGGTCGGATCTATTTATTCGATGTCAACCTTTCCTAAACAGCCTCCAAAATGCTCAGAGGCCAATTTGCATCCGGTTGAAATCTCTGGCCCCAAGAAACCGCATGATCTCGCAGCGGATAGTGCCCCGCGTGGTGAGCGATAGCTCTCTAGTGAAACAACAGCGATTTGCAAAACTGCGGCAGGGGTAAAGTTTGTGAACTCAAGATCAACAGCGATTCTGTTTTAGGCGACCACGATTACCTCCAACCAATGGGGGATCTGTTCTCATTCGCACTATTTACGCTCAGTATTTTTCACCGCATGCCAGGCCTCGATTTTCTTACTGAGCTTTTTGACGATATGCGGATACGCTCCGGCCAGATCCTTCTTTTCGTGGGGATCAGTTTTCAGACGATATAACCGGACGGGCGCCGTATCCCAGGCGTGTACGTTTTTGTACCTAGTGGTGTCCTTTCCGTCATAGC
>JAZABE010000321.1:0-3104 GCA_036137535.1 Planctomycetota bacterium
ACGGTAGCTACCGCCGAGAACGCAATGGCGGATTGCGTAATGGCAAGGGTTCGCTTTTGGAAGGTGGTATCCGAACACCTGGAATCGTCTATTGGCCGAAGCGGATCCAAGGAGGAAAAGTCGAACAAACGCCAGCCGGTTCGATTGACATTTTGCCAACGATCTGTGGGTTGGTTGGAATTGAAAAACCCAAAGGGGTTTCCTTGGACGGAGCGGACTTAACACCGATTCTAACGCGGGAGAATTCACGTTTTAAACGTTTAAAGCCGATGACATGGCATTCACCCACCAGCCAACCGGTGATGGCCATTCGTGATGGAGATTTTTCTCTGGTGGGTTACCGCAAAAAGGAATATCCGAAAGACCAGGCGGCGATCAGAACGGTAATGGAGGGAATGCGAGTCATTCTTGAGGAGAAGCAAGGACGAAAATTGACGGCTGCTGAACTTTGGGACCACGGCTGGAACAGTCCATTAAAAACCCCAGAATGGAAGCGACTGCGAAGCAAGTTCGTGATGCTCAATACGTTTCAGGAAGCCTGGATTCCGTTGATTAAATCCGGTTCAGGAGGGATTTCCCGGTTTGAATTGTATGATTTGTCGACTGACCCGGGACAGAAAAAAAATATCATCAGCCAATTGCCGGCGGTGGCGGATCGCTTGAAGAAAACGGTACTCGCGATCAACGCGACTGTGCTTCGAGAAGCCCCTGTTTGGGGATCTGCCAAGTTGGAACCATCTGGGAACGCGAGTCAAAAAATGCGAATCCATCGGCTGGCGTCCAGGAATCGCTCTCGTTTCGATGCCTTTGCTTATCTGAATCGGATTCCCGTCGACCCCGAAGTTGATGAAACGCAGAATGATCTGGCGGGTCGTATTCTTGGACGCCTTGCAAATCAGGAAGGAAGAGTGTTGGTGAAACTGCCCCCTGGCATGAACCGCTCTGGCTATGAAGGGTTTAAGGTCGCCCTCCGAAATGAGGAAGCACTCCATGCTGGGCGATGTTTTACTTGCCATCACCTGCCCAGTTTTGGGAATTCCAAATCCCAGCCCCCGGTACCATCGCTTCGCAACCTTACAGTTTCAAACAAACGGCTGGCTGAAGTTTTAAAGAATAAAACGCATCGAGGGGTCCAGTTGGATTCCAATGATGTCAATCGGTTAATTGCATTGTTGCAAATCTTAACTGATGTCCCGGATGACGAATTCCGGGGCTTGATCATTAATTCCAATGTGCTCGATACCACTGGAGGCAAAGAATGAACGCCGACAAGACGATTGGTTTTTGTAAGATGATGCCAGGCATCAAACCGGCGAAGGTGTTGTTGATGGCGGTAATGGGTTTTGCCTGTTCACTGACAATTGGTGGAACGGTTTGTGCATCCAATCCTGCTGAACATGCGATTGAAGGTCGAGTTGTCGACTCGACCGGGAAGGGTGTTGGGGGTGTCATGGTTTCCGCGATTGACGATGAACATCGGAAATGGGTTTCCGTGTTCACCCAGGAAGATGGATCGTTTCAGGTTTCGGGTTTGCGAAAGGTTGATCATGATCTCCGCACCCGGCTGATGGGGTTTGTCGATCAATGGAAGAGCGGAATCGCAGTGGGCACGCAAAACGTGTTGATTGAAACTCGGCTTGCCGATGGGCAGGAACTGGAGTTGCAGAGGCCGGCAAACAGTGCGTTCGGCATGCTCGCATTTGACAATGCCCGTGACAAATTAAACTTCAAAATGTTTTGTGCTTATTGTCATCAGGTCGGCACACTCGGTTTTCGCACGCCAGAAAAGCCCGTGGATTGGGAAACGATGTTGCGGCGGATGGATGGCTTTGGTGGATTGTTTCCCCACACACAAGACACCATTATCGAGCGTTTGATGGACACTTATAAAGATAATGCTGTCGAAAAATGGCCCACGTTCGTGCCGCCTCCCGCACCCAGCGGCATGGCTGCTGCCGCCACAATCACCATGTGGGAAATGGACAAACCGTTGCAGGGTTCCTTTCACGATCTGGAAATCGGCCGCGACGGGCTGGTTTACGCAGTTAATATCAGCCGGCGGCGGATGATTGCCTTGAACCCCAGGTCGGGCAGGCAGACAACCATTGAATTTCCCAAGAACGTCCACGCACCTCATTCGATCGAAACTGCCAACGACGGCAGTTTGTGGACCACGATGTGCGCCAGCGGCAAGATGGCACGTTACGACATCGAGACCAAGAAATTTAAAGTCTACAGTAGTGCCGAAGCTCCGAAGGATCGCGGTGATTATCCTCACACGCTGCGGATTAATCCGAAAGATCCCGAGGGATTGATTTGGTACACGGACGCCGGATCCAATTCTTGTTTTTCCATGCATCCCAAAACCGGATACGTGAAGGAATACAAACTTCTCTCGGCTGGTCAGGCGGTTGCTGCAGGTCGAGGGGAGTCGCGTGGTATCACCCCCTACGGTCTCGACTATTCTCCGGTCGACGGCATGATTTGGTACTCGAAACTCAACGGAAATCGGATTGGCCGGATCGATCCCAAAGCTTCCGACGGAGACATAAAGGAATACAATCCTCCGTTCCGCGGACCGCGACGTCTGCACGTTGCTCCGGATGGCATGGTTTGGGTGCCCGGATTTGGTTCGGGGGTTTTTGCGAAATTCAATCCAAACACTGAAGGATGGACTGTTTACGAACTTCCAGATGCCGAAAACCAGATTCCCTACGCGCTCAATGTCGACAAGGACGGGATCGTCTGGGTTTGTGGCACACACAACGACACGATCAACCGCTTCGACCCGGCGACCGAAACATTAGTTGAGTATCGCCTGCCCACCCGAGTTTCCTACACTCGCGAAATCGAGTTTGGCGACGACGGTAGCGTGTGGACAAGCACTTCGGGTCCAGCTCGGCACATGGAACGAGGCGTCGGGGCTGTGATCCGTATTTCATTGCCAAAAACACTACCGGAAGGCGGTGGGATCAGGCTCACCCCGAAACATTACGACGGCAATCACAACATTGGAAACCTTGCCACCGCCCCGAAGGTGAAACGCAAAATGGATTCCGAGCGAAAAAAACTGTACGCGAAAATCGACGCCAATCCGCTGCCCG
>JAZABE010000322.1:0-3973 GCA_036137535.1 Planctomycetota bacterium
AACGCCGGCGACGCCCTGTCGATCAGGAGTTCGATGCGATTATCAGTTCCTATGAACTGGCCCAAAGAATGCAGGACAATGCTCCGGATGTGCTTGATCTTTCCCGGGAATCGGTTGATACCCTGGCGATGTATGGGATTGACCAAAAAGAGACCGAGAGTTTTGGACGCCAATGTCTAATGGCTCGTCGGCTTTCCGAGGCCGGTGTCCGTTATGTCCAGATCACTTACGGGGATGGTGGAGCCAATCCGGCGTGGGATCAACACTCTAATCTGCCTCAACATTCAAAGCACGCTCGGGCAGTGGATCGGCCAATCGCTGGCCTGCTAAGTGACCTGCAGCGGCGCGGTCTTCTGGATGACACGCTTGTTTGGTGGGGGTCAGAGTTTGGGCGAACCCCATATGCCCAGGATAATGGCACCGGACGCGACCATAATCCCAGCGGTTTTACGACGTGGTTGGTTGGAGGTGGAGTCAAAGCCGGGTTTGCATTTGGAAAGACTGATGAATTTGGACATGAAGCCGTGGAGAATAAAGTCCATATGCATGACTTGCATGCGACGATTTTGCACCTCTTGGGAATGGATCACAAAAAACTGACTTTTAGTCGAGCGGGTCGTGATTTTCGTCTGACCGATGTTCATGGACATGTCGTACGGGAAATACTGAGTTAGAACCGTCAAGTACTGCCCCGATTTTGCGGCTGACGGATTCAGCACTGACGCTAGGCTAGTCGCAACGCCTGCTAGGATTTATGAACATGCGGTGCAGTTGAGGGATGAGATTGGTTTTCGCTTGAGCGCGATCATCGTCTTAGCCACTCGTGCTGGGTTCCGTCCATTTCTTAGTGGATTCAACAAGGGCATCTGCAATCGGGTCGAGTTGTTCACTCAACAAGCAGGGATGATGCAGCAGTAGCGTGTTTTTCGAGGCATGAATTGCATGAGTCAATTCGGTTGGCTTTTGACAACGCTTTTCTGAACGGTTGGTGAAGCCCTGGAACCCATGATTAATCATGATTTTTTTTTCTCGTAGCTCATTGATTAGTGGTTGCTTGTTGATGTTTGCCTTTAAAAGCAGTGGGATTTTGTAGAACCCAGGCCGGTATTGCAAGAGGTGATCCCGTGCGGCCAGGTTTAACAAGGAGAAGGCATCCACTTTGGCAATTTTTTGTTCAAACCTTTTGTAAGCCTGAAGCCTTTGTTCTGACAAATTGTCGAGAACACGCAACTGGGGACCCAGGACAGCGGCTTGCAGTTCAGAAAGGGGGAAAGCGTCATTTCCTCGTTCGCAGTAAATCTTTGCTCTCTGATGGAGTGATTCATTGTTCATTCCAACGGCGCCCCCTCGGCCTGCTGAAAGCAATTTACTGCCTCCAAAACTAATGGCGCAAATGTCTCCAAATGTTCCCAGCTTTTTTCCATTGAGCTCAGCGCCTGGGCATTGGCAAATGTCCTCAATCACCGTAATGCCGTGTTGGCCGGCGATTTGACAGATGGTGTCTATATCCGCGAAGCCACCGTGGAGGTGAGAAACAATTACAGATTTTGTTTTGCTCGAAATGGCGGACTGAAACGATTCGCCATCCATACTCCAGCTCCCGGGATTGATGTCGGCGAGCACAGGGACGCCGCCCAAGGCTTCAATACAGCGAAAATTTCCCGGAAAGTCATAACCGGCAACCACGACTTCGTCGCCTTTCTTGACGCCAGCTGCCTGCAAGGCAATTTCGATGGCGACGGTTCCGGACGAGCTAAGGCGAAAATAACGCAGATCAAAATAATCCTGCAAGCTTCCCAGGAGTTGGCGGCAGTTTTCACCATCATACTTTCCCCATTGGCCTGATTGGAATGAATGGATCAATGCTTTTTCGATTTCCGGATCTTGCAGGGGCCAGCGAAAAGCATTGGCAAAATTACGGCTCATGGTTGGGTGCTTTGTCAGCAAATGGGTTCACGAAGTTCAATCGGCAGCGGTGTTCTCGAAGTGAGATCCCGCGAATCAATCGTGCAGCCGTCGACCGGTTTCCGACGATTTGGCTTTTCGACTATGATCTTAATAGCTCCTGTCTTTCATGATAACACCCAAAACGAAACAAATTGAAATGGCGACTTCAATTCCCTTCATTATGATTGGCGGTTTTCTCGGAGCCGGAAAGACAACTCTGATTTCAAGAATCGCCAAGCAGTATTCTGGGCAGGGCAAAAAGATCGGTCTGGTGACTAATGACCAGGCTTATGGTTTGGTTGATACTGAGCACTTGAAATCGGAAGGGTTTGAGGTTGGAGAAGTCCCCGGAGCCTGTTTTTGCTGTAAATTCAATGATCTTGTGGAAACCGTAACTCAACTTTCGAGTGACAATGAACCTGACCTGATTGTTGCAGAGCCGGTGGGGAGTTGTACTGATTTGATGGCAACCGTCATCGAGCCGATGCGAAGCATTTACGGTGATCGTTTTCGATTAGGTCCGCTGACGGTACTGCTGAAACCGGAGCATGGTTACAAGATTCTTTCGGGTGAAGGCAAAATTGGGTTTTCGCCCAAAGCTGCCTATATTTTTGAAAAACAAATCGAAGAGGCCAATATTGTTGCCATCAACAAAATTGACAAGCTGTCACCGAGTGTCCAGAGTGAATTGGTTCAGATGGTAAATCATCGGTTCCCAGGAAAAAAGATTCACCTTGTCAGTGGACGCACCGGTGAAAATGTTAGCGAATTGCTTCACTCTATCGAGAGCGATGAATTCGTGTTTCGCACAGAAATGGACGTCGATTACGATATCTACGCGGCGGGTGAAGCCGAACTGGCTTGGTTCAATTGCCAGGTTTCCGCCCAGGCTCCCTCAGGCACTGATTTTGATTTGGACCACCTGGTCTTGAAAATTGTTGAAGAGACTTCCAATTCACTTGCTGGCCATGAAATCGAAGCTGTCCACCTTAAAGTGATGGGGCAATTCGGTGACCAAACTGCAATTGCAAACCATGTAGGCGGCGAACAAGGTCCGGAATTATCTTTGGCTTCAGAAATTCGCTCGATGGCTGCAGAGTTAATTGTGAATGCGAGGGTGGCAGCAACGCCTCCGGTGTTGGAAGAAAGGATTCGGAAAGCGGTGGCTGAACTAGAGGTTGAATTGGGAATTACGTTGCGTTTGGATGGAATTCAATCGTTTAAACCTGCCCGTCCGGAGCCGATTCACCGAATAACCGGCCAGAAATAGACGGTTTTACGGGTTGCAAGCAGTTCGGGATCCGATAAACTACGGAATTGTGAATTAGTTCGTTTAGTTAAGTTCGGACGAGATCCAGTTGGAAAAGGGGTGATTTTTGCCCGGCTTACTGGAATTTATTGTTCCCCTATTGGAATAAAGAGCTTTTAAAGAGAAAAGCTGAAAAGATTGAAGAGGAAATTTGGTAGCTGATGACGATCACGAAAGAGCGAAAAAACGAGATCATCAAGGAACATCAAAAAGATGAAAAGGACACGGGTTCCCCGGAAGTCCAGATCGCGGTTCTGACAACGCGCATTAATAACCTGACTGAACACATGCGTGTTCATTCAAAGGATTATGCGACGCGGCGTGGGTTGCTTGCGATGGTAAGTCGACGTCGGAGCCTTCTTGATTATCTTCGGGATATCGATGCTCAACGCTACCTCGATATCATTGGAAAACTTGGTATTCGAAAATAGATTGTTGTTGGTTTAGAGAATCCAAAATTGAGGATTTGACCACCTTCAAGTTGTGACCCGGGTGTTTTCAGAATACGGTGTCCCGGTGTCAGTGGCAGGTTAATCTTCAATTCACACTCTTTGTTGACTTGTGTGCTTTTCTGTGGAGTTTGTGGGTTTCACTTAGGCGGTAAATTGTACTGGTCTGAAGCCAGTTAGGTTTTTCGGTGGTTAGTGTGTTAACTCATGCGATTTGATTTGTAACGGTTGTTGTATTTGTAATTTGTGTCATTAAAAGGCAATTCTA
>JAZABE010000323.1:0-2236 GCA_036137535.1 Planctomycetota bacterium
GTCCAGGTTTGGTTGCAGTCCATGATAAACCGGGCTGCCTTGTCAGCGCTGTCATGGTAAATCACACCTCCAAACTGCATGCCTTCGTTCGGGGTCATTTCAGGATGGTGTTGATTGGCAACGATCCCGACATTGAACCCGTCAATTCTGGCATAACCGCAGACCATCGTTTTTCCATAGTCGGCTTTGTATTCCTGGAAAGTCGCTTGATCGACGATGCAATTGACCAGCTCACGGACGTCAAAGGGTTGTGGCGAGTTGGGTGAAAACAACTGATAGATGTTTTCTGGGTCGTTTTCCGCATCGCCGCTTTCTTCCCGTCGGAATATTTCTGCCTTAGGGTCTGTTGGTAACGCGCCGACAATCTCGCGAAGCCGTTTCAGGCAGCTTTCGTCATCGGGTTCGCGAAAGTCAATCGTTCCACTGACCGAGGCATGCATTTGGGCGCCTCCCAGTTCTTCGTGGGAGACCTCCTGTCCAATGGCGCTTTTCACGAGTGCCGGTCCCGCCAGATAGAGTCCCGAACCTTCGGTCATCAAGACCTTATCGCAAAGCACTGGCAGGTAGCCGCCGCCGGCGACACAATTCCCCATAATGGCTGCAGTTTGCGGTATGCCCATTGCGCTGATCACCGAATTGTTTCTGAATATCCGTCCAAAATCATCTTCATCCGGAAAGATTTCGTCTTGTAGGGGTAAGAACACTCCAGCAGAATCCACCAGGTAGACCAGTGGAATTCGGTTGGCCATTGCGATTCGCTGTGCCCGCAGTACTTTTTTGCAAGTCATCGGGAAAAATGCACCAGCTTTGATGGTGGCATCATTGGCTATCACCATGATCGAACGGTTTTTGATTTTCCCGATTCCACAGATAACCCCTGCAGCAGGGGCGCCGCCCCAATCCCGATACATTTCCCAGCCTGCCCACAGCCCGGTTTCGAAGAAATCATTGGGATCATCCAGCAGTTTTTGAATTCTTTCACGTGCCGTTAGGCGGCCTTTCGAGTGTTGTCGATTGATGGAGTTCGGCCCGCCACCCAGTTTGATTTTCGACTCCTGTTCACGGATCGAAGAGTTGAGTTGATTCCAGTTCATCGTTAGTGCCTTACGAAGGGAAGCTATCGTTATTGTGCGCCTGAATATTTGGGCGATTGCAGGAAGCAGTTTTTTTCGGTGTGGGCAACTTCATTGCCAGGGTCACGTCCAGACACGCCGTTCTTATTGGCCTTGGATTTGATACAGGGGCAGGTGTCGATAATAAACTTCTAGGCTGTAGATACAAAGACACGTTACGTAAAGTCTGCCACCCGGGCCACCATAGGGATCTCCTTCGTGGTCCCAGCTCCCCGCATCCACACCGGTTTTCCGTTGCTTTTCGGGAAGGACGACACTGAGTTGAGCGTTCCATTTTTTCCAGGATTCATCATCCAGATTTTTCATCACCTGAGTCGCATAATACCAGTAATAGACGTTTTTTTGAGACCAGCGGATTGGATGATTGAGCATGTAATTGGCACCGGATATTAGCCGGGCATCTTTGGGTTGCCAGCCAAGGTATTGCTGGCAAAGTAGTCCTTCGGCAGTCATCGCCAAGCTTGATTCATGGTCTGCCTCATACCGGAATCGATTCCCTTCAGGAAGCATGACCGTATCGATAAATGATTTTGCCCGAGGCAGTACGCCTGGATCAAAGTCAATTCCGGCATATTTTGCACTTTGAAAAAGCATGATAAACCAGCCGGTGACCGAAAGATCCGAACGTTCGGATCCAGCCTCATATTTCCAGCCGCCAGGTTTTCCTTGAGCTTTTTCCGCAAACTGGATTGCTTTACGGGCAGGGCCAGCAAGGCTCTCGTCTTGGGTCAGAGCAAGCAACTCGCAAATTGAAATTGAACAAATGGCATGGCTGTACAGGCTATGGGAAAGGCTTGCTCCTCGTTCGACAAAATGTCCGCTTCCGCCCTGATTCTTGATCAGGTACTTGATAGCTTTGGCAACCGTTTCTCGGTAGGTTCCATTTTGATGGGTTTCGCCATGTCCCAGAAACGCCAACAGAGCCAAGCCAGTTGCCGCGATTGAATTTTCTTCGGCGACTAGGCTGCGGTAGGGACCTTTCAAACTCCAGGAGCCGTCCCGCCTCTGATTTCGTGCCAACCACTTTAGCCCCAGTTCCACCGCATCTTCAGTGATTGGGGTTCCGCCAAATCTTTTCAACAGACCGGTTCGATTCTGTTGAC
>JAZABE010000324.1:0-2578 GCA_036137535.1 Planctomycetota bacterium
CCGGGAACGAACTGGGATGATCAATGGCACCATGTTCGAATCAAGCGAAAAATCGAACCGGGAACGATCGAGATTTTTTTTGACAACATGAAAAAGCCGGTCATGACCGCACAGGACCGCAATTTCAAATGGGGGCAGGTTGGTCTTGGATCCTTTGACGACACCACCGCGTGGAACAATTTTGTCCTCCGCGGAAAGAAATCAGCGCCTCAAAAGTAGCCTAATTTCAGGCTAAGGATGACTATTACCAGGATCAAGGCAAAGAACGGGCCGCCTGACAAAGGTTGCGAAGTTTTTTCACTGAGCGCGTTCGACCAAGGATCCCCAATCCACAATCCGGTGCTACCATCAAACGGTGTGGTTCAATATGGTTGAGGGCCAATTGAAGCCGACTGCGTATTTCTTCAACCGTTTCGACCCGGCTTTTGGCAATTGCCACCACACCCAATAAAACCGTAGTCCGGCTGAATTTCTCCAGTAACGTGAGATCGTTAGGCCGATGAGCATCCTCCAATGAAACCGCCATAATCGATGATTCGTCCAAGGCAGCGGCCAATCGTTCATAGGAATCGAGTGGTGCCTTGGGATAGTCGTCTCGGTCGATCTTGTCGGGGTAGCCACAACAAATGTGAACCGTTCGAGTCACTTCAGCAGGACAGCCCTCAAAAGCTCGCTCAAGGTTTTCGATTCCATAATCCAGCGCCCGCAAGGGGTGGCGAGCGAACAGAGGCTCGTCGATCTGGATATGACGGCAACCGGCGTTGGCCAAGTCCCGAACCTCTTGGTTGAGGGCCGAGGCAATGTCTTTTCCTAGGGATACAGAATCCGGATAAAATCCATCGGCCAACGTATCGGTCATTGTTAGCGGCCCGGGCATCGTAATCTTGACTGGTTTTTCAGTGTGCTTCTGTGCCCGCTTCCAATCACGTCTCAGGAACAATTCTCTAGGTCTTAGGGGACCCCGAACCGTTGGCAAACGCGCCGCATAATTCCCATTTCGAAGCGGCCTTTGGGTTAAATTTTGGAAATCAATATTTTCCAAGTGTCGACAGTGGTAGTGGATATAATTTTCCCGACCGACTTCACCATCAGTCGGAATATCAATCCCGGCATTCACTTGGTCCTGGACCACATCGTGGGTTGCCCGGTCTAGTAAACTCTCCGCTTCTTCTCCCAAAGCATCAAGTGCTTCCCGCCAACCACGGGTCGGATCCGGCTTGTCCAAATCATCAAACCAGTCCGGCAGACACAAGTAGTCCGGTTTTGGATAAGCGCCAATACAAGTCGTCATCAAGCTCATCAATAAAACCCATGCGTCAAAGTGTTTGAAAACCAATAACCACTCGATCCATCTTTTCCAAATTGATCAGCACGCCTCACCGGGCAATCGAGTGTTTTCGGGCCGGCGCCATCCTGCGAAACCCCGGTTGCCAAACATTTTAGAGGCAAGGCCAATCAAAAGGCAAATCAGATCGCAGCCATATTGTGATCAATTTTACAATCATGTCTTCCTGTAACTCCTAATGCTGGCTGAACTCACTCATGATATACTGACCTCTTTAGCAAAGTCTCCCATCAGTGCCCTTGAGATTGCAGATGCTCACCCGCATTTTAGTTGCGATTTCCCTACTACTTCCAAACTTGGTATTCGATACCTGTCGAGCCCAGGAATCCGTAAGCCCGACTGACGCACTTTGGAATCAACATGTCGCTGATCTCTTGAAAGCCAACTGCCAAAAATGTCACAACGAAAAAAAGAAATCTGCACGTCTTGATTTAACCACTGCTGCAACTGCATTGAAGGGTGGAAAAAATGGAGCCGTCATTCAGCCTGGCAACCCGGCACAAAGCCTCTTGTTTCAACTGGTGCAGAAAAATGCAAAACCCCATATGCCTCCAGGCGACAAACAACTTTCCCAGGAAGAGCTTTCAATTCTGAAACGGTGGATTGAAAAGATGAAACCGGATGCAAGCCTGCCTCCGGTTTCGTCAGTGAACCACGCGCCAGGATCGAAACCGGGGGCATCCAACCTTCCCGATCAATTGGATCCGAAAACCGTCATTGACCTGTTGTTTGAGAAAAACTGGAAAGTGAAAAACATTCCGGTCGCCAACCGTTGCACAGATGATCAATTTGTTCGCAGAATCTACCTGGATCTTATCGGTCGGATTCCAAATCTCGCGGAGTTGAAAGAATTCCGCGAAAACACAGACTCTTCCAAACGCGAACAACTTGTCGACCAGTTACTTGCCACAGATGAACACGCTTTGTTTTTTGCCTCTGTTTTTGACACTCTGTTTATGGGACGTGCGCAAGAAGCGGTTTATTTACAGCGAAATAACAGCGGTTGGAATGCATTTCTGTCGCAAGCATTCAAAGACAATCGGCCGTGGAATGAAGTTGTCCAAGACATTCTGCTGGCCCGACCCGATGACCAATCAAAACGGGGAGCAACCTGGTTTCTTTTCGAACGCAACAATCAGCACCAGGCGATCGCCGAGGCCATCGGCCCTTCCGTTTTTGGAATCCGGATTGAATGCGCTCAGTGTCACGACCATCCAATCGCGGGTGAAATTG
>JAZABE010000325.1:0-6142 GCA_036137535.1 Planctomycetota bacterium
GGTTGCTCTGCAATGGATGAATTGCTGCCAGCGAAAGGTTACAGCCGGGGAACCATCGTTGAATGGGTGGCAGACCGGGGAAGTGGAGCCGGTTTCCTGTCGCTGCTGGCGGCTAGGAACGCGGCCCGTGAAGGTGGCGGACTGGTCATTGTGGACAGTCAAGGTGAATTCTATCCTCCCGCTGCCCGTGCGTTGGGCTTGAAAATGAGTCACCTGATTATCGTGCGATCCAGTGAACAGGGTCCCTGTCAATCACTATCCCCCCATTCGAGCGAACCTCTTGATGCCGGTGATTTTTGTTGGGCAATTGACCAATCATTGCGGAGTCCGGCGGTGGCTGCCGTTTGGGGGGAGTTGCCCGCTTTCGACTCGACCCACGCGGAGAGAACTTGGCTTCGTCGTTTCCAGATTTCTGCAGAAACCAGTGGGTGCATCGGGTTTTTTACCCGAACGGAGAAGCCTGTTCATTCCAGTTGGGCAGAAGTGCAATGGAAACTTCGTCCGCAGGCAAGCTCTGCGGCCGGCCGTAGGATCAAGGCCACCCTGGTTCGTTGCCAGGGTGGAATGACCGGTCAATCGGTAAACCTTGAAATCAATATGTTAACAGGGAGCGTTCAGGAACATGTGTCGCGAAGCCAACCAGCGCATTCTTTGCCTCTGGCTGCCCCATTGGCCAGTTCAGCGTCTCGTCGTCGCTCAGCCCGAGCTTAGGAAACGCCGAATCGTTTTGTTTTCACAAGACGCCCGGCGAAAGCAGGTCGTTGTAGGGGCCTCTCCGCTTGCGCAGTTCAGCGGAGTTCGGCTGGGCATGCCGTTAGCCGATGCCAAGGCCCTGTTGTCCCGGGCAGCCTACCGTTCACGCCTCCCGGGTGATCGGTTGCCGGGAACGTCATCCATTGGTAATACGGTTTCCGGACCCCAATCCGGAGTCGAACCGTTTTTTCATGTTTTCCAACATGTGCCTCAGGATGATCAGGAGTCACTCAAAATGCTCGCGATGGAGCTGGATAGTTACAGTCCCATTGTTGGCATCCAATCAGGAACCCAGCAACCCGATTGTCTTTTTCTTGATCTCACCGGACTGGCCACGTTGTTTGGAGGGGAATCCCAATTGGCGAATGAGATCTTGGAATTTTGCCAATCTTTGGGGTATCTGGTTCGAATTGGAGTGGCTCACACGATTGGGCTTGCCCAAGGCATTGCCCAGCGGGTAACTACCCGATCGTTGGGTGCGGTTTTGCAATCGAGTACCGAGATTGTGCCCCAGGAACAATGTGTGAGCTCGCTGATGAGTTCTCAAACACTGGCCTATCCTGAACTTTCTATCGACAGCCTTCGGCTCAGTTCATCAACGACACAAACACTTTACCAGTTGGGAATCGTTCGCATCGAACAGTTGTTGCAAATTCCCCGCCAAGAGCTTTTTGCCCGATTTGGTAACGAGATTGGCACCCGTTTAGACCAGATGACGGGTGAAATTGCTGAACCGATCGTGTCGTGTCCCCGCCCGAAAGCATTTCACGAGGAGCAGTTGCTAGATCCCCCAACTCACCATAAAAAAACCCTTGAAGTTGTCATTGGGCGATTGATTGCCAAAATTTGCCACCAGTTGAAATCATCTCAGCAAGGCGGCTTGGCGTGGACCATTCGTTTGTATGGGCGGCAGCCGATTCCGTTCAAACTGCAGGTCAGGCTGTTTGCACCCACGGCGATCCCTGACCAGGTGATTCAGCTTGCCACGATGCAACTGGAGCAGGTTTTACAGCCTGGACTTGCAAATCGCAACCAGAAACAACCCGTCGATGACGGAAAACCGTGTCCCAAGTTGAATCGAGACCAGTGGATCATCCAGGAAGGTCGACCGGTCGATGTGAATGAAATCACGGTGACCGTGAACTCGGCAGTGCTGCTAGAGAATCGGCAAAGGCAACTTTTTGACGAAAACCCTCGCGCTGACCAACAGGGCTTAGCCCACCTGGTTAATCGGATTTCCGGTCGACTCGGTCATCGCAATGTGGTGGTGCCGAAGATGGTTTCGGGGAATCAACCCGAAAATGCTTATCAGGTCAGACCAGTGGTTCATGCGACTCGGCGTCAAAGTCAAGAACCATTGGTGCCGGTGAAATCATCGCACGTGATGGGGCGTCCGGTTCGCTTGTTTCATCCCCCGCGACCCATCGATGGGGTCAACTTGTCCCCTGAACCGGTTGCTGTCCCTGGCCGAGAAAAAGTAAGCCAAGGGGTGAGCTTGAACCGAGCGTCCGTTCCCGTCTGTTTGGAGATTGATCGTCGACGTTTCAGGGTGGCCCGGTATTGGGGGCCAGAGCGAATTGAAACTGGGTGGTGGCGGGGGCCGACGGTACGACGGGACTACTGGAAAGTTGAATTTGAAACCAGGCAGCAGTTCTGGATTTATTTTGATTGGAAAAGGAAAGAATGGTTTTTGCAGGGTGAGTTTTAGTCGCTCCTTCCCCGGGGCTTGCAGTCAAGAAATTCGGAAAAATCTTATGGCATATTGTGAACTTCATTGTAAAACGAATTATTCATTCCTCAGCGGGGCTTCGCATCCTGACGAGTTGGTCCACCGTGCACTTAGCCTGGGCTACTCGTCCTTGGCAATCACTGACGAAAATAGCCTTGCCGGGGTGGTGCGAGCGTTTGCAGCATCGCGGCAGACGAAGTTGAAGCTGATCATTGGTGCAGAGATTGTTCCCAACGATGCCGCTCCGGTGGTCTTGTGGGCGAAGGACCGGGCTGCCTACGGTCAGCTTTCCAAGCTGATCACGGTGGGCCGTCGGCGTGCTCCCAAAGGAGAGTGTTGGCTTTCTCAAGCGGATATTGCTGAATATTCGACTGGGTTAATGGCCGGGGTGATTCCCGGTATCGCGGGCGAACGTTCAAGGATTTCCCACTTGAAACCCGGTCACGCCAGTTATGACTGGTTTTTCCCAACCCATTCATTATTGACACCGGATAAACGTGTAGAGTCAATTCGCCGCTACAAAGAAATTTTTGCTGCTGAAAGTTTTTTGCTGGCAGAACTGTTTTGCGGAGTCGATGATCAGTGGCGCCTCAATCAGCTGCGCCAACTTTCCAGCAAAACCCGTCTGCCATTAGTTGCAGCAGGAGATGTTTTGTATCATGCGGTGGACCGACAACCGCTGCATGATGTTCTAACAGCGACCCGGCATCACACAACGGTTGACCAAGCAAGGCAATTACTCGAGGTCAATGCCGAAAAACATCTGCAGACGATTGAATATCGCCGTTGGCAATTTGCAGATATCCCAGCTGCGATTGATCGGGGGATCCAGATCGCAAGCGAGTGTCATTTTCGCCTCGATGAGTTGCGGTACGAATATCCGGAAGGCTTGGCCCCAGCAGGAAAAACTCCGATGCAATTTCTGCGAGAACTGGCTTGCCGTGGTGCCAAAGATCGCTATCCTGACGGCGTTCCGGTTCAAATCGAAGGACAAATTGAACACGAGTTGAAATTGATCGAAGAGCTTCGTTACGAGGCCTACTTTCTGACGGTCTGGGATTTGGTTCGCTTTGCCAGAAGTCGGGATATCCTTTGTCAGGGTCGAGGTTCAGCAGCCAACTCGGCAGTCTGCTATTGCCTGGGGATTACGGCGGTTAACCCGGATACAACCGACTTGCTGTTTGAGCGATTTATCAGTCGAGAACGTGATGAACCACCTGATATTGATGTGGATTTCGAGCATGAACGCCGAGAGGAAGTCCTTCAGTACCTTTACCAGAAATATGGTCGTGACCGGGCAGGACTCGCGGCCTCAGTGATCACTTACCGAGGTCGCAGTGCGGTTCGTGATGTGGCCAAAGCACTTGGTTTTTCGCCGGATCGCGTGGACACACTGGCCAAGCAGGTTGATCGTACCGATCAACCCGGGGGTCTTGAACGCCACTGTGAGACGGCGGGGATTAATCCAGAATCCCGCACCGGGAAGCAGCTTTGCCACCTTGTCACGGAAATTACCGGGTTTCCACGCCATCTCTCCCAACACGTTGGTGGGATGGTGATGACCCGGGGAAATCTGGATGAATACGTTCCGATCGAGAATGCCTCAATGGATGACCGGACCGTGATTCAGTGGGACAAAACGGATCTTGAAGAATTAGGAATGCTTAAGGTTGATTGTCTTTCTCTGGGAATGCTTTCAGCAATCCGGAAATGTTTTCACTTGATTCAAGAAACCGATCAACGGGTTTATACATTGGCCACTGTCCCCCGCGAAGATCCTCGGGTGTATGACATGATCTGCGAAGCTGATACGGTGGGAGTTTTTCAGATCGAGAGCCGCGGGCAGATGAGTATGCTGCCCCGTTTGCGACCCCGCTGTTGGTACGATTTGGTGATCGAAGTTTCCATCGTTCGTCCCGGTCCGATCCAGGGGAATATGGTTCATCCGTATTTGCGAAGGCGCAATGGGGAAGAAGTGGCAGTCTATCCCAACGAAGAAATTAAGGCCGTTCTCGAGCGTACCCTGGGGGTGCCAATCTTTCAGGAGCAAGCGATGAAATTGGCCGTGGTGGCTGCGGGGTTCACCCCGGGAGAAGCCGATCAACTGCGCCGTGCAATGGGTGCCTGGCGAAAAACGGGAATCATTGAAGCGTTCAAAGAGAAATTAATGGCCGGGATGCGTGAACGGGGACTGGGCGAAGAATTTGCAGACCAGGTGTTCCGGCAAATTCGCGGTTTTGGAGAATATGGGTTTCCTGAATCCCATGCGGCCAGCTTCGCCGTGTTGGTTTACGTTTCCGCTTGGTTGAAAAAATATTTTCCCGCGGCTTTTTGTGCTTCGATCATCAATAGCCAACCGATGGGTTTTTACGAACCAGCGCAACTCATCGCGGATGCTAAAAACCACAACGTGGTGGTCTTGCCAATTGATGTCAATCACAGTCGCTGGGATTGCACACTGGAACCGGGATTAGAGGGCAAGGAATCGTCTCGAGTTGAAGCCGTTGAGGGTCGGAGAGTTTCCAATCCAAACTTGCGGCTTGGCTTGCGAATGATATCAGGATTGCCCCAGGACGTGGGAGCCGTGATTGGGGAGGCCCGAAAAGGTGGACCTTTCAAGAGCGTGGTCGATTTTAGTAACCGAACCAAACTCGGTAAGGCAACGATTGCCCGTTTGAGCCAGGCAGATGCCTTAGGTTCACTCAACCAGGATCGGCGGGGATCGCTTTGGCAGGCACTTGCCCAACCCGTTGCTGCCCAGGAGCAGCCCCTGTTTGATGCTATCCCTCCCGAAGACAGCCCGGCTGTGAACTTGCCCAGCCTGACTGCCGAGGAAGAAGTTGCCGAAGATTACCGAGCTACTGGATTGTCTCTCAAAGCTCACCCAGTGTCCTTTTACCGCAGGCACTTGATGGAATTAAAGGTGATTCCGGTTTCCGAATTGAAAAATCAAAGGGACCAACAGTCCGTGGGCATTGCAGGTTTGGTGATTTCTCGACAAAGGCCAGCCACGGCAAAAGGGATTACATTTGTCACGATCGAAGATGAATCGGGTTCAGCAAACCTGGTGCTCAAACCACAAGTCTGGCAGCGATTTGACAGGCTTGCCCGTGAAAGTCAGGCGTGGCTTGCCCATGGAACCCTAGAAAGAAAAAAGGGTGTGATTCATGTGGTGGTGAACCGCCTGGAAGACTTGTCATCCCGGATCCAAGAAGTTTATGTCAAATCCCGTGACTTCCGTTAGTTGTCTCCAGCCCGGGAAGGTGGTTATCATGAAGCACATTAGGCTGCTTCCGTCCGCTTGTGTTGGGATTCTCCAGCCTCGTAAATCACCCGGATTCACCGTTCCATCCAAACGAATTGAACTACTATGACGATCGCGACTTTTGTGTTTTTTACGGTACTGGTTGCTGCACTCACCTGGTGGCTGACCCGAGGAACGGATGTTAGCACTGATGAGGGCTATTTTTTGGCAGGCAGAAGCCTGACCAGCATCTTTATTGCAGGTTCCCTGCTGCTGACAAATCTCTCAACAGAACAACTGGTGGGTTTGAATGCCGGTGCCTTCAAAGATGGGCTTTCCTTGATGTGTTGGGAAGTGATCGCCGGGATTTCGCTTGTGATCATGGGGCTGTTTTTCCTACCACGGTATTTGAAGTC
>JAZABE010000326.1:0-2747 GCA_036137535.1 Planctomycetota bacterium
ATTGTCGAACGCGTGATGATTACCGGAAAAGCGCCAGTGACCAACCTGTATGCCTCTGCGGTCTTTATCAGTTGGGGAAGCGTCCTCTGTGGCTTCATTATCGATGCCATTGTTCGATACGCCTCACCTAAAGCTTCCAAACTGGGCATCGGTGCGTTACTGGGATCAATCATGGGTTTTATCGTGATCTTGGTTTCATTCAACTTGGCACTGCGTTCGGATACGTTTGGAAAAGTTGAAGCTGTATTGGACACCCAGTTCTGGTTAGCGACCCACGTGGTCTGCGTCACCTTCGGTTACGTGGCTGCTTTCGTTGCTGGGGCCTTGGGACTCGTCTTCCTAGTCGGCTCCGCGTTTTCACCGATTTTTGACAAGGATGTCCGCCGAGGTGTTTCATCGATCATTTATGGGATCGTCTGTTTTGCCTTACTACTCAGTTTTTTCGGCACAGTACTGGGCGGACTGTGGGCCGATGATTCCTGGGGAAGATTCTGGGGCTGGGACCCCAAGGAAAATGGGGCACTGCTCATCGTCATCTGGAACGCGCTAATCCTCCACGCTCGCTGGGGAGGGATGATTCGTGAACGGGGATTGGCAACCCTGGCTGTCGGCGGAAATATCGTAACCTGCTGGTCTTGGTTTGGCGTCAATGAATTAGGGGTTGGACTTCATAGCTATGGATTTACAGAAGGTGTGCTTTCCACGCTATGCTACGTCGCCATTTTTCACCTTGCAGTTATCATCCTTTCGATGTCAGTCTCCACTCGACACTGGATAGGCTATCAGGAACGCTCCAATAAAGAAGAAAAGCCAAATGCAACCGATGCCGGCGCAAAACAAACGGCTCGCGGCAAAAGAAAATAACCATAAAGGCTGGCGGGATTTCCTAGCCGACCATGCTCAACGACGGTCAGCCTGAAACCACTTGGAATTGATTCCTATTTTGAAACCAAGACCCCTTCACCGCTGGTTGTCCAAATAAGCTTTCCCTGATACTTCGAACGAACCTGCAATTGCTGGTTCAAGTAATTCAGGACCAAGTGAAAACTACGAAACGGTCGCACCGCTTGATCGCCAACCCACCGGGTTTCAGAACCCAGTAAACTGGAAATCGCAGAGGCAATTTCCCCGGACGATTTACTTTGGATTTCCCCTTCAAATGAGGCTAAGGCGTTCTCCTGAAAAACCAGTTTTTTTACAAACAACTGGCACTGACCAGTTGCCAAAATACGGGAGTCCGGATGAAAGGCAGAAGTCAACGAACTGCATTCAACGTCGTTAATCGTTCCGGAAAACTCGGAAACCCACTGCTGACCGTCCTTGAAATTTTGTTGGTAGCGACCGCTAAAATGCGAACCCTCACCAGTTGCCATGAGCATTGATGAGTTCACGAGCCAAATGGGTACACTGCTTCCTACCAAACCAATCGAATAACGTCCATTTCCTCGGTCAATCGTCAATTCAAAGGGATTTTCCACCGATTCAAAACCCGACTCATCACCGACAACTATTCGCCCTGACACGACCAAACGTCTCGGCGCATTTTGATCAATCGTCACCTCAAGTCCACGAATCCTACTGGTCACAACCTGCCCAGATTCCGCTTGAGCGGAAACCGTCACCTTGCCGATGAACATTCGCTGACCAACACCGCCAGTCAATACCGTTTCTACCTGTTCACTCGTCAAGGATAGAAGGTACCCGCGAATCCACTCCAAATCACAATCCAATTGGTCGATTTCAAATGACACGACGTGATCAAGTTCAACCACGCGTAGAGATTGAATTGGCAACTCTTTGAAAAGGTGTTCCGCTGGCAGGTTTTCGATGGCAACTTCCGTGACCCTGCCTACGGTTACTGGATCCACGTGGATTCCCTGTTGCTCACTCCAAGGGGAAGCATCGGAGATGACCTGCGGTTTGTGTAAAACCTTGTCCTCAGTTCTCAAGACCGTTGGAATTTTTTTGAAATCGACACTCGAAGATGCCATTTCTTTCGCAGCGTCGCGTTCATTACCTGCCAACAGGCGTCCAAAGTATGGACTGCAAATCGTCCATAGCAACAATCCGCTTGGCAACAAACAAACGGTTAAAAACGCCGCTCGGCAAACCAGTTTTCGTGTTTGGTCACTCATCAAAAACTTCCTTGTTTTTTAGACAGCTTTCCCTGAACCCATTCCATCGGAACCCGATCAAACCTAAACAAGGCTTTTCCTGAATCCTGACAACACGAACCGTAACCTACCTTTCCTTGGCCATGGCCAAGAATAATTCGTAGCGTTTGATCATTTCTGCAATACTGTCTCCTCCAAATTTCTCCACGAAGGCGGCAGCTATTTCAAAGGCACCAACATTTTCCACAATAATTCCACAGGCACTAACCGCGCACACATCACTTCGTTCATAGTTCGCCGTATGCGGCTCCTTGGTTTCGAGATTGATCGATTCCAATGATTTGCGCAACGTCGCTATCGGTTTTTTTGCTGCACGCACCACCAGTGGCTGCCCGTTTGTCATTCCCGCTTCCAAACCACCTGCATTATTGGAGGGACGAACATAACCCAAGTGCGGTTCAGAAGTTTGCTGGGGATCATACTGAATCGGATCATGGACCTGTGAACCCGGCAAGCTTGCAGACTCAAACCCCATTCCAATTTCGACACCCTTGATCGCTTGAACAGCCATCACCGCGTGCGCCAGTTTGCCATCCAGCTTTCGATCCCATTGCGCGTGGGTCCCAAGCCCAA
>JAZABE010000327.1:0-1039 GCA_036137535.1 Planctomycetota bacterium
CCAATTGCAACAAAAAATCAACTCAATTAGATGCCATCTAATTATCAAATAGATAATTATCTTTTATCCACGAATTTCAATTGTCAAAGATCAATTTGTGAGCAAGGCCAAGGCCTTGTTCACACCGCCCAAATGGCGACCGTCAATAAAGACGAGAGTTCAACTCTTGGCTGCGTTGCTGGACGCAAAAAGTGGAATTCTCGGCCTTGTGACTAACCGGTTCACTGGGAACCGTCGGTTGATTGCCAGTTTTTTCGGAACGTCCCAAGGTACAGGCCCAACCGGGGACGGTCAATGGGCAAAAACCAAATTTACAGGAATATGCCAATTGTTTGGCAGTGCTTCCCGTCAAGGTGCCTGATTTCTGCCTCCATTTTCACGGTTTTTGCACTGATTTGCAACCGTTAAAATGGCCAAAAACCGAGTTTCCTCGGGGAAAGTGGACCCGATCGGGATCGAACCGACAACCTCCGCCTTGCAAGGGCGGCGCTCTCCCAATTGAGCTACGGGCCCGGGTTTCAACGAAACACCACAAATTGTTTTCTGCGGCGATTCGTATCAGTGGGCGTACCAAGATTCGAACTTGGGACCTCATCGTTATCAGCGATGCGCTCTAACCAACTGAGCTATACGCCCTCAAAACTTAGAGTCCCGCATTTTACGGGTGACTCCTATAAATCGTCAATGGTTGATTGTTGGCAAATCAATGAGAACGTCCAATCTGATTCGAATTGGCCCAGATCGATTCGACAGAAAACCGGGTAAACTGGTTCGAAATCTATATTTTTGGAAATTCGATTTGAGGACGCAGAGACAGCCTCTGCTCGAGGTGCCGGGTTTGGCAAGCCTTGAACCCTTCGATCGGCCTTTCCACCTGTTAAAAGCCAAAATCAGGGGCGCTACCGCCGCTGCCCTGGAGTCCGCTTTTGTCGTTGTTTCCACTGGGGGACTTGCTGCGGCTTTGGGTGACCGGATCGGCCGCCAACGTTGCATGGCGGAATTCCTTAAGGTCATCCAGTTCATTCCTCAGGCTAAAGCC
>JAZABE010000328.1:0-8888 GCA_036137535.1 Planctomycetota bacterium
AAAGTCACGCTTTCATAAACCCTTACATTGCAACCGTCGTTTTTTAGGCAACTTGTTCTTCGTTTTTATTGCCTGGTGTTCGGTGGTGCCTCGAACGGGGTACCGATCCCATCCTTCTTAAACGTAAGCCTTCCCTTTTGTTTTGGGCAGCCCTCTTTCCTATTGAAAATCCCGGTCGAGTTGGGGCCCGGTTTGACCAAAATTCTGTGGCTGATCGTCGGTTTCAACTAACACCAATGTTTGCAGTTTGACTGTTCCGAGCTTGGACGGTGCGATTGTTTGAAAAGGGGAGAAAACCGAGCAAATGAGACTTGTTTAATGGATGGGTTGAAACTTAAATGGAGTTTTACCGTTTGTCAGTTGGGATAAGGATTTGTTTTTCGGTGGATAAAAAGGTCATGTTGAATATTCAGAAGTGTTCGGGTCTGGTTCTGGTTTTTTGCTTCTTGGTAACCGTTTCGGTCGCGCAGCAGAACATTGAGAAGTTTTCACAGGAAGATAAATTTCGTCAGCTGGAAGAAATCTTGCCGACTGCTAACGCTTACCGAACGGCATCCGGGGCGCCGGGAGCCAAGTACTGGCAGCAACGCGCGAACTACGACATCTCGGTTGAGCTCGACGACGTGAACCAGAGTATCAGAGGTTCGGAAACGATTACCTACTTTAATCACTCACCAGATCCATTGACCTACCTGTGGGTTCAAATTGACAACAATATTTTTTCACCAAGTTCGGACTCGAACCTGACGCAGACAGCTCCCGCGATTTCCAGCCTCGATTCAAGAACGGTGAAACGAATGCTGGCGTATGAGACGTTTGACGGCAGTGTGAAGATTACAAAAGTTACCGATGCTTCCAATAACCGACCCCTGAAGCATTCGATTGTCAAAACCATGATGCGAATCGACCTGCCGCAGCCGCTGCGCACCGGTGAGTCTACGGCTTTTTCAATTGACTGGAATTACAAGATCAACAATGCCCGGGTTATCGGTGGCCGGACCGGTTACGAATATTTCCCGAAAGACAAAAACTACATTTATGAAATGGCGCACTGGTTTCCCAGGATGGCTGCTTACACGGATGCCACAGGTTGGCAACACAAGCAGTTCCTGGGGCGAGGTGAATTCACACTGGAGTTTGGCGATTACAACGTCAAAATCACGGCTCCCAATGACCATGTCGTTGCCGCAACGGGGGTGTTACAGAACCCTGAAGATGTTTTGACCTTAGAGCAACGGAAACGTCTGGAAGCTGCCAAGGACACTGACAAGATTGTGTTCGTGGTAACGCCAGAAGAGGCTAAGGCCAATGAGTCAACGCAACCGACTGGAAAAAAAACCTGGGTTTTCAAAGGTGACAATGTGCGGGATTTCGCCTGGGCCTCCAGCCGAAAGTTTATCTGGGATGCTTGGGAGCATGACTGCGAAGGCAACAAAGTTATGGCGATGTCCTTTTATCCAAATGAGGGTGAGCCCCTTTGGAGCCGGTATTCGACCCAGGCCATCATTCATACGTTGGATGTCTACTCCCGATACACTTTTGCTTACCCTTATCCCACTGCGATTTCAGTCAACGGGCCAATCGGGGGGATGGAATACCCGATGATCTGTTTTAATGGTCCTCGACCGAATACCGACGGGACCTATTCCGCGAGAACCAAGTACGGGTTGATTTCGGTAATCATTCACGAGGTGGGACATAATTATTTTCCCATGATTGTTAACAGCGATGAACGACAATGGACTTGGATGGACGAAGGTTTGAACACTTTCCTTCAATTCCTGACGGAACAAGAATGGGAAGAAAACTATCCCTCCCGCCGGGGGGAGCCCAAAAACATTACCAGTTACATGCGCAGCACCAACCAGGTGCCGATCATGACCAATTCCGAGTCGATCCAGCAGTTTGGCCCTAACGCTTATGCTAAGCCGGCGACTGCCTTGAATATCCTGCGGGAAACCATTCTTGGACGTGAGTTGTTTGATTTTGCTTTCAAGGAGTATGCTCGGCGCTGGAAGTTTAGGAGGCCAATGCCCTCGGATTTGTTTCGAACTCTGGAGGATGCGTCCGGCATTGACCTGGACTGGTTTTGGCGAGGTTGGTTTTATTCGACGGACCATGTTGACTTGGCCGTTACGGGGGTTAGGCAGATTACGATTGGGACTGGCAATCCAGAGGTGGAAAAGAAAATCCTGAAACAGAAGCGAGATGCGGAACCGTCAACCTTGTCAGAGATAAGGAATAAGGCATTGCCCAAGCGGACCCAGGACTATCCGGCGCTGAAAGATTTTTACAACCAATACGATGCGCTTGATATTACCGAGAGTGACAAAAAAGCCTATGAGTCCTATTTTCGCTCACTGACGGATGAAGAAAAAGAATTCATCAAAATGAAGAAATACTTTTATGTGATCGATTTTGAAAACTATGGTGGCTTGGTGATGCCACTGATTTTTGAACTGAAATTCACCAATGGCAAGTCGAAGATTTACACGATTCCGGCCGAAATCTGGCGGCGTAACAGTGAAAAGGTTTCAAAGCTGGTCATTACGGAGGAAGAAGTCCAGGCCATTGTTTTGGATCCTCGGTTGGAGACGGCCGATATTGATCTGAGCAATAATCACTTTCCACCCAAAATGATTCAATCCCGTTTCAAGATGTTTAAAAGCAGTTCGCGATCGGGAAATAGTTTTAATCAAATGCGACAGGCCCAAATGGAACAACGCTTGATTGAATCACGCCAAAAAGCCGAAAAAGCCAAAGCCGAGCAAGCCAAAGCCGAAAAAGCCAAAGCCGAGCAAGCCAAAGCCGAGCAAGCCAAAGCCAAGGAAAAAAGCTCCAAGCAAGAGACGGGCAAAGCGGCTAAAAAGCAGGGTAGACGATCCGGAAAAAAATCTGGTAAAAACAATCGCCAAACTCAAAAACCGAAGAAGAACGAAGACCTTAATTAAACTTGAGGAATTCGCTTTGGTGCTAGACGTTGGCGAACCGCTTTTCCAGCAAGTAGTGTGAGATTTGCCATTGCTTGCCGTTGTCGTACTGGAACAGTTCAGCGCACGCCATGAAGAAGATTCGCCACCGCTGCAGCCAGATGCCGGCGAGGTCTTTGCCATAATTATCAACCATCAATGCCCGAATGTTTTGCCTGTCGTTGTCCAGATTTTTCAGCCAGGCTTCAGCGGTCCGGGCATAGTGGACTCCGTTAATTGTCCACTCGTGGGTCACCGACAGGTCATCGTTGAACGACTTGATGAGATCGTGGGATGGCATGAGACCTCCCGAAAAAAAGTACCGTCCCATCCAATTGGAGGCGCCCTCAGAGAGAAACTCATAGGCAAAAGAAGCGTTCGAGAAAACGTGGATAAAGAGCTTGCCTTGCTCCTTGAGCCAGTGGCTGATTTGGTTCAATAGGACTTTCCAGTTTCTCATGTGTTCAAACATCTCAATGCTGACGATCCGGTCAAACTGCCGATCGGTCTGAAAATCATTCATGTCAGCAGTGATCACTTCTACATTATCCAGACCGGCGTTGACGGCTTTCGCCTCGATCAACTGTTTTTGGGCTGTCGAGTTAGAGACAGCAACGACCGTGCTGTTAGGGAAGTGTTTGGCCATCCAGAGTGTCAAAGATCCCCATCCGCAGCCCAACTCCAAAATCGAATGTCCATTCTGAATCTCGGCCCGTTGGCAAACTTGTTCCAGCGAAGCGGCTTCGGCTTGACCCAGGTCTACGGTTTGGTTTTCCCAGAGGCAGCCTGAGTATTTTCGGTTGGGCCCCAGGACCCGTTCGAAAAACGCAGCGGGGACTTCGTAGTGTTGCTCATTGGCCACATCGGGTATCGGAGCGATGGGCCCGTTTTTCATCTTGTCAATAAAGTCATTGAGGTTGTTGGTTTTCCGAGAAATTTCAGCGTTTCTTTTTCGGCAAAGGTTGCGAATTCCATAGCGAATGAGCCAATCAGGAATCAATGATTTTTCAGCAAGTGCCAGGATTTGATTTAAAAAGACGGACAAGGTTGGTTTCCAGTTTGTCGGGGGATTGGGTGAATGTTGTGCTATCGAGTGAATTGGCTAGGGGTTGAGGTTGGTGTCTGGTTTGACGGGCCAAGGGAAGAAAGCACTGACTTCTCGTTGGTAGATTTCATATTGAGATCTTCTTGTCTTCAAAATTCGCTTTTCAGTGATCGGGATTCCCGTGATTCGGGTCAGGAACCAATACATAACGACAACGCCGGCCAAGCTGCCCAGAGCCCAAGGGGATCCCAGGCCGATCAAAAAATAGGCAAACCAGTGAAGCCACTCGAAAAAGTAATTGGGGTGACGGGAATACTTCCAGAGCCCGGTTCGGCAAACTTGCCCCCGGTTTTCCGGCTTTTTCCGAAATTGACTCAACTGGGCATCGGCGACGAATTCACCGAGGATAGAGATTAAAAAGATCACGATTCCTGCGATGTCATACCACTGGACTGAATTCACAGGATTCATGGCGGCGGAGAACATGGGGATTGCAAACAAGAGTGTCCAGAAAGCCTGCAGCTGGTAAAAAACGAACAGGCGTCGCTCAAATTGATCGGCCCATTGGGTTCGCAGATCCGCGTAGCGTCCATCCTCTGCCTCGGTCCAGATTCGTTTCCCGAGGTAAGCGCCGAGGCGAATTGTCCACAGGCAAATGATTCCTGAAATGATCGTTCTGCGAAAAAATGGAGCAGATCCATGGGAGACTAGGATTAACCCCGCGGCGCCCGTTCCAAAAACCCAAAACAGGTCCACGATTCCCGCATTCTTTGTTTTTGTTTGGAGCCACCAGGCCCCCCAGAAGAGGATTGCCATGGTCAGCCAGATCCAAGCTGAGATGATCAGCGTATTCATGATGGGAGTCCTTTGGACAACAAGATTTGAAAGTTGGCCAGATACTTTTCGGCAAAACCTGCTTCGCAGTAGCAAAGATAATAGTGCCACAACCTGATGAATTCATCCGAGTAGCCCAGTGCCCGAATTTCAGGGAGATTGGATTCAAAACGATTTCGCCAGAGTCTCAGCGTCTTGGTGTAATGCAGCCCGATGTTTTCCGATTGTTCGTGGACAAAGTTTGAATTCAAGGAAAATGCCTTGGCCATTGCAGTAAAAGACGGGCAGCAGGATCCTGGAAAAATATATTTTTGGATGAAATCTGCACGCCGCAAATATTGGTTGTAGGCAGCCTCGGGCATTGAGATCGCCTGGAGGGCAAAGAGGCCTTTGGGTTTAAGGAGTTCGGCACATTTCTGAAAATACGTGGGTAAGTATTGATGCCCCACGGCCTCGATCATTTCGATTGAAACCAATTTGTCGAACGGTCCATCCAGATTCCGGTAGTCAACTAAGACCACGTTGACTTGGTTTTGGAGTCCGAGTTCAGCAATTCTCGCAGACGCGTACTGATACTGTTCTTTGGAAATGGTTGTGGAGGTGACACGGCACCCGTAGCGCGTCGCTGCGTGGATGGCCATGCCTCCCCAACCCGTTCCGATCTCTAGCAAGTGGTCATTTGCCGAAAGTTCCAAGAGCTTACAGAGTCGTTCGTATTTTTCCGTTTGAGCTTCTGAGAGGTCTTCCGTTGCCCCGGAAAAATAACCGCAGGAATAAGTCATGCTGGGATCTAGCATCAGCCGAAAAAAATCATTTCCCAGATCGTAATGGGCTGAAATGTTTTTTTGGGAACCCTTTTGACTGTTGCTGCGAAACCAGTGAGAAAGGCGGGAAAGCGTTTCTGAAGCAAAAGAGAGTTTTCCGGAAATACGAGAATTGTTTTTCAGTTGGTTGACGAATAGCCTCATTAACCCGACTAAGTCATCCGTTTGCCATTCCCCGCGGACGTAGGACTCTGCTGCGCCAAGTGATCCGCCGAGTAAGACGCGACGGTAAAAGGCAGGATGCTGGATTTCGATTCGGTGCTGGTCTTGCCGGGTCAGGGAATCAATGGGCTTCGGTGGGCTAGGAGCTTCTAGGTGAACAGAACCGGTTCCCATCGAGTCCAGCTTTTTTTGGATCCAACGGTGAAACGTTCGCTCCAAGAACCCAGCGCGCTTTCTTTTTTCTTTTGAGGTTGAGGCTAATTTGGATGCGATACTGGTCATGGGCGTTATTTTCGATGGCCTTAATTGGAATTGCCAAGCATATTCGACTTTTTCTTTTTGGGATGCGCAAAAAATGGTGTTTTCTTCATAAAAAGCCTGAATGAATTCCAGTAAATTGCAGCAAAGACTTTTCCGGTCATAAAAGGAAAACGGATCAGGTTGGTTAACAATGATCGATCCGTTAAGGCTTCCCGCTTGAGTGACATCGTGGCATGCATCATGACTCGTGACTGTTCCCGGTTTTTCATGTGAACGACCAGCTGTTTGCCCGGTTCCCCTATCCGCCAGTCGTAGATCTGGTCCATACTCATGAACGGCGAAACGTGGAATTCCTTGGGAAACTCAAATCGGTGAACCCGCCGGTGGCTGTCTTGGATCGGAAGAACGTAGCAATGTTGTTCTCCCCAGGGCGTGTTGTTGATTTCAGCGACGACCGAGTGAAGCGATCCGTCCGTTTGAAAGCAAAAGTAGAAACTGACCGGGTTCATGGCAAATCCGAAATAGCGAGGGTTGGTGAGTAGGCAAATTGATCCCTCGGGCCGTGTACCCGTTTTTTCTTCGACCAGCACTCGAATCGAGTGGTCGAGCGGTTCTGTCGGGTCGCCAAAATGGTCCCCTCTTCGAAATGAAACCACGTTCATCGACTCACGAGACCAGAGCATGCGGTTTCGAAATACCGTGTTGATTTCTCCAAGTTCCAAGAAAAGCATTGATACCCGGTATTGGAATTGATGAACCCGGGGATGGAACCGATGGTGTCGAACCCAGCCGGTATAGATTGCACTGTTCACAGTTCAATCCTCTTTGGTTGTTGTGAGACTGTTCCGGGTTCAACTGCTGCATTTTGGTCAATGGCCTGAACCACGCGTAATGCGCTTTGAATGCCGTCTTCATGGAATCCAAATCCCCAGTACGCGCCGCAGAACGAAGTGTGATTTTGATAAAGTAGTTCCCCTTGCTTTTCAAGTGCTTCCTGTCGAGAGACTGTGAAAAGTGGATGATGATAGGTAATGGACTTAATCACTTGCTTGGGGTCGATGACGCTGGAGTCGTTCAAGGTTACGCAATAGGTGTGTCGACTTTTGAGCGATTGCAGGATATTCATGTTGTAGGTCACCACGGTTTTAGGGTGGTCGGTGTTTTCGAATATTTTTGCGTTCCAAGAAGCCCAGGCTAATTTTCGTTTGGGCAAAACACTGGAATCGGTATGTAGGAAGATCTGGTTTTCCTGGTAAGGAAAAAGCTTGAGGTGTTTTTGTTCCTGTTCTGATGGATCGGCAAGCAGTTGCAGGGCTTGATCCGCGTGACAGGCTAGCACGACATGGTCGAATTCCTCAGTGCCAAATCTAGAGTTGATTTTGACTCCGTGGCCGGTGCGGTGGACTGACGCTACTGGGCAATTTTTTCGAATCCTGTTTTCAAAAGGCAAGATGAGTTTTTCGACGTAGCGACTGGATCCGCCGACAACCACTCGCCATTTTGGACGCCCCCGGACTTGTAGCATGAAATGATTGTTCAGGAAATCCCCGACAAACTGGATGGGAAATTTTTTGAAGGTTGCAGTGGGGCAAGACCATAAGGCTGAACCGAGGGGGACCAGGTATCGGTCTTCAAATAATCGGCTGTACCCTTTGGACTGGATAAAATCTTCGACGGTGACTCCAGAGTGTCCCGATGCCATGTAGACCTTCAAGTCACGTCCAAATTGAATGATGTCACGGATCATCCGGCAGAACTTGGGCCGGAACAGGTTGGTTCTTTGGGCAAAAAGACGGTTCAGGTTGGTTCCGTTGTATTCCAGTGATCCCAAGGAGTCACTGACGCTGAAACTCATTTGAGTCGGTTGCGAAGGCACAGCGAGTGTGGTCAGGAGTTTTTCAAATTCTGGGTAATTTTCCCGGTTGTAGACGATAAAGCCGGTGTCAATTTCTTGGACTTCGCCGTCCAGTTCGACCCGAATCGTGTGAGTGTGCCCTCCAACATAGTCATTCGCTTCGAAAAGCGTAATGTCATGGCTCGAATGAAGTTTCGATGCGGCGAACAAACCACTGATGCCCGAACCCACAATAGCGATCTTCAACGGTCTTCTCCCGTGATCCCGGAAACACGGTTTCGCCCTAGGGCTTTCTGGGGAACAGGTTTAAGATCCCAGATGATTCTGAAGAAATTCAACAGCAGCAGCCCGTAATAGGTGATGTCGATTTCCCACCAGTAAAAACCCTGTCTGGCGGAAGCGGAATAGTGATGATGATTGTTGTGCCAGCCTTCGCCCAATGTCAGGAGTGCCAAGGGGAAATTGTTCCTTGAATCGTCCGGTGTGTTATAGCGTCGACTTCCAAATTGGTGGGCCAGTGAATTGATGGTGTAAGTGGCGTGATAGAGAATTACTGTTGAGACCAGGAATCCCCAAATCAGGAGTTGCAACCCATTGGTTTGAAGCGCTGGCCAAAATTGTTCAAGTCCGACTCCGAGGTAATAGACCGTGGCTCCCAGCAACAGGAAGGGGACCCAGTCGACTCGGTTCAACAGGCGAAGCTCACTGAACTGGTACCAGTCTTTGACGAAGGGCTTGGGCGTTTCATAAGCAGAGCGAGTGAGAAACCAGCCAACATGGCTCTGGAGAAACCCAGATAAACTAGGGGAATGCAGGTCTTCTTCTTGATCGGAATGCTTGTGGTGCCAACGGTGATGCGCCGCCCACCACAAGGGTCCCCGTTGGCCAGCACTGCAGGCCACGAATGCCATTAAGAACTGGAAAGTCCGGGTCGTCTG